>NZ_JBMVFA010000003.1:318493-560117 GCF_049543595.1 Kitasatospora sp. NPDC094028
CCGCGGGGCCCCCCCCCCCCCCCCCCGCCCCCCCGGGGGGGCGGGCCCCCCCCCCCCGGGGGCCGGGGGGGGGGGCGCCGGGGGGGGGGGGGCCCCCGGCCCGCGGCCCCCCCCCCGCCGCACGGGCTCAGCCGGGGGTCACCCGGGATCGCTCGGATCCGATCAGAGCGCCGGGATCGGGTAGGTCGGGTACTCGACGCCCGAGATGTACCGGACGACCCGGACGACCTGGCAGGAGTAGCCGAACTCGTTGTCGTACCACAGGTACAGGATCGCGTTGTCGCCCTCGACCTTGGTGGCGCCGGCGTCGACGATCGAGGCGTGGCGCGAGCCGATGAAGTCGCTGGAGACGGCGTCGGGCGAGTCGATGAAGTCGATCTGGCGCTTCAGCGGGGAGGTCAGCGAGACCTCGCGCAGGTAGTCCAGCACCTCTTCGCGGTTGGTCTCGCGCTTCAGCTGCAGGTTGAGGATGGCGATCGAGACGTCCGGCACGGGGACGCGGATCGAGCTGCCGGTGATCTTCGCCTGCAGGTCCGGCAGGGCCTTGGCGACGGCCGAGGCGGCGCCGGTCTCGGTGATCACCATGTTGAGCGGTGCCGAGCGGCCGCGGCGGTCGGCCTTGTGGTAGTTGTCCAGCAGGTTCTGGTCGTTGGTGAACGAGTGGACGGTCTCCACGTGGCCGCGCAGCACGCCGTACTCGTCCTCCATCGCCTTCAGCGGCGGGACGATCGCGTTGGTGGTGCAGGAGGCGCAGGAGATGATCTGCTCGTCCGGCTTGATGGTGTCGTGGTTGACGCCGTGGACGATGTTCGGGACGTCGCCCTTGCCCGGGGCGGTCAGCACGACCTTGGCGATGCCGGGGCGCAGGTGCTTCGACAGGCCCTCGCGGTCGCGCCAGCGGCCGGTGTTGTCGATCAGGATCGCGTCCTTGATCCCGTACTCCGTGTAGTCGACCTTGGCCGGGTCGTCGGAGTAGATCACCGTGATCTCGTTGCCGTTGGCGATGATCTTGTTGTTCGCCTCGTCGACGACGATGGTGCCCTGGAACTGGCCGTGGATGGAGTCGCGGCGCAGCAGCGAGGCGCGCTTCACCAGGTCGTCGCCGCCGCCGTTGCGGACCACGATCGCCTTCAGGCGCAGGCCGTTGCCGGAGGCCTTCTCGATCAGCAGGCGGGCGACCAGGCGGCCGATCCGGCCGAAGCCGTACAGGACGACGTCCTGGGCGTCCCGGCGCTCCAGCTTGTTCTCGCCGGTCGCGCCGATCACGGCCTTGGCGGTGAACTCCTCGACCGACAGGCCGCGGGAGTCGGCCCGGTAGGTCGCGGCCAGCATGCCGATGTCGATCTGCGTGGGGCCGAGGTCCAGGGCGGTCAGCGCCTGCAGGAACGGGAACGTCTCGGTGACCGAGAGCTCCTCGCCGGCGATCTGGCGGGCGAAGCGGTGCGTCTTCAGGATGCTGACCACCGACTTGTTCACCAGCGACCGGCTGTGCAGCAGGACGGTGACGTCCTTCTCGCGGTGCAGGCGCCCGATGATCGGGATCATCGACTCCGCGATCTCCTCGCGGTTCTTCCAGTCCGTGAACACGTCGTCGTTGACAGTCACAAGTCCATCTTTCGAGCTGAGGGTGTTGCCCACATGGTAGCTTCGCCCGCTTCCGGCGCTTCCGCCGGTCCCGGCCGACCACCTCCTCCGACCTCGGACGACCCCCTCCGAGGTACGATGCGCGGGCAACCTGACGGGGTCGCCGGGGCGGTGGGCGACGGGGACGGGAGTCGAGCGCATGGCGGATGCGGAGGGCCACCCGAGCCCCCGGGAAATGGACCTGCGGGCCGTTCTGACCGCCCTCGCCGACCCCCTGCGCTACCAGATCGTCCAGGAGTTCCTGGAGCTCCCCGACGCCACCGAGCGGGCCTGCGTCTCCTTCGGCTTCAGCGTGTCGAAGTCCACACTCAGCCACCACTTCCGCGTCCTGCGCGAGGCCGGCCTGATCCGGCAGATCAACCGCGGCAACAGCCGCAAGGCCCAGCTGCGCCGCGCCGACCTCGACACCCGCTTCCCCGGCCTGCTCGACCTCGTCCGCCACAACCCCGCCCCCTTCGCCCCGGGCTCCGCCGCCGCCCTCGCGACACCCGCCGCCCTCGCGACACCCGCCGGGCCGCCGTCCGCCGGGTAGGGCGTCTCGGCCGAGCCGGAACCGCCCGCGCATGCTTCGGGCCGCCGCACAGCGCGCGTGCGCCGGCCCCGGGCACGGTCAGCCTGCGTGGACGCGCTCCCAGCACTCCCGCAGAACCGGTTCGAGGTGGTGCCTACCGGCGGCGTCGACGTCGAACACCTGCAGCGTGCGCAGCAGCACGAGCGCGTGGGCCACGCCCTCCGGGTCGTCCTCCCTGTCTGTCTCGATCGCCGCGTGCAGGTCGTCGAGGGGCATGCCGTCCGAGGTCATGAACTCCAGGACGTCCCGGTAGGCAGCCCACTGCGGCGTTCCGGGGATCATTCCGGCATCCGTCAGGAAGTCCTTCGCCCCCTGGTTCTCCTCCAGGTCCGCGACGACCTTCCGAAGCGCCTGCTCCGCATTGCGTCCCTCGTCGAGCGCGGCGGACAACTGGTCCACCAGGAGGGGCCAGCCGCCGGTGCCTTCCCGGAGCCGCTCCAACTGGGCCTCGGAGGTGAACACCCCCTTGTCCTGGGCCCACGCGCGCAGTCCGTCCGTCGTGAACCTGCGCAGCGAGATCGCCTCGATCTCGACACCGTGCTTCTGGCCGTCGCCGAGGGCGACCTCCCAGACGACCTGCTGCTCGGGCCCTGCGATGACGACCGTTGAGCGAGTCACACCTGACGCGGTCGGGACGCGTCGGACGGCACTCTCCAGCGTGGCCAGACACCTGTTGTCCTTGGGCCCCTTCACCGTCAGGTCCGACACGACGACCCGCTTCGTGTTCGGCTGGCCCAGGACGAGCTCGCGCTCGTACTCGGACCACTTGGAGACCAGGGCGATCTCCCAGGACGTGGCCTTGGCTACCTCCTTCAGGGCAACACTCACCCGGTCGATCCCGGTGGCGACGGTGCCGATCACCAGACGGGCCTGGTTGCCCTGCCCGGGAAGCACGTCGGCAATCTGGTTCGTGGTGAGCGGCGAGTGCGAGTGGCCGTCCGACGACTGGAAGCGTGCCTCGAACTGGCTGAAGTGCTCCGCCACCTTCCGGCTGGAGGCCTGCTCCAGTTCGGCCTCCACCATCTCCAGGTTGCCGATCATGCTCAGCGCGTTGGCACTGCGCAGATGCCAGCCGCCGTGGTCGGGGTCGGGTGCGAGCACGCCGAGTCCCTCCATCTCCGAGAGGTAGGCCCGGAACTGGTCCGTGTCCAGGCTCTCGAAGCCCTCCGGCCACCAATAGGTGCATTCCTCCCTCAGCCGTACCTGACTGAGTTTGTCGTCCAACCCGTAGTGGTGGGCGTGGTGGGCCACGACGTTCGCGATCACGTTGTAGCGGGAGTCGAGCCGCAGCGTGTCGTGGAACGCCTCGGTGATGCTGGCCCGGAGGGCCCGGTCGGACTGGACCTCCTCGACGTCCGCGCGCGTGATGGTGTAGGGCGGTCCGGACTCCGCTCCGCTCCGCTTGGCGTGCATGGACTGCACCAGCCGCTGCCCGAACATCTGGAGCAGGAACGGCTGGTACGAGCAGTGCCCGAGGATGCGGTGCACCAGCGCGGGCTCCTCGAACGCGTAGCCGAGTACCCCAAGCGGCTCGATGAGCAGGCTCACGGCGTCCTGCGGTCGCAGCGGACCGATCACCCTGGGGCTCTGTGCGAGGTGGCTGAACGGGCTGTTGACCGCGATCTTCGCGTACCGCTGCACCGAGTGCAGGCCGGCGAACACGATCTTGACCCGGTCCTCGGTGTCTCCGCCCAGGTCTCGCAGCCGTCGAGTCTCCGTGAACTGCGGGGAGTCGCTCTCGAAGAAGCCGTCTGCCTCGTCAAGCATGATCAACAGCCCGCGTTTGGAGTCCTCCCGAAGCCATGCCTTCATCCCTGTCAGCACCTGCTGGTAGCTCAGCACCGCATCGGGCTTGACCTTGCGTGGCAGGACCAGCGCGTCCCGTTCGACCAACTGTCGACCGATCCGGTCCCACACCGCGGAGGAGGGGGCGTTGGTCCCGGTGAACGTCGAGTCGAGCGAAAGCAGCAGGCTGAGGCGCGAGTTGGGGATCTGGGCCTGGTACTTCCGTCCGGCCGCCGTCAGCAGTGCGGACTTGCCGAGTCCCCGGCCGCCGAACACCACCTGGTCACCCTTGGGGCGCTGAACGGAGGCGAGTTCCTCCCGGCGGCCGAAGAACATCTCCTCGGACACCGGGGCCCGCTTGCCCATGACATACGGGTTGACCGCGGAGAACGGCAGCAGGACCCGCATGGCAGAGTCGAGACGCTGATTGCCGCAGGCCGCGAGATGGGCCAACGCGGCGTCGTCCAGGACGACGATCGCCCGCCTGCCGTGGGCACCCTGTGCCGCGAGCGCGCTTCGATCACGCACCGAGAGGGTGCCGAAATAGGCGACGAGCAGGCTGTCGTGATTGGGATCCTGCTGGATCCATGACAGCAGCGTCTCGGCCGAGGGCCGGTCCCACACCAGCATCACCCGAAGGCTGCCCCGCAGGCCCGAGCCGAAGTCGGGCACCAGTGCCGACCCGGTGTAGTACACCGAGGGGACGTCGAGGAACCGATAACTGCCGGAGCGCGGCTGTTCGACGCGCTGCGGCGGCTTCGTGCTGCTGTAGCCGATCAGCCGGAGGGCGGGCACCAGCAACTCGCTCTCGCGGACGCCCTGCGTGCGCGCGCTGCCCTTGCGGCCCGCCAGATCGGCCCACCCGGCAAGCGCCTGAGCGGCCTGCTCCGCGATCTCGGGCGACAGTCCCGAGTAATCGAGTGCTTCCAACTCCAGGAAGCGCCTCCGCTGACGTACCGCCTCGATCAGCTCCCGGGAGATGCCCGCCGACGCCAACCGTTTCGGCACGTCGGGGAAGAACGTCGCCAGGCTCCGGTCCGTGGTGCGCGTGTCCGGGATACTCTCGCCGTTCACCAGGTGGGAGATCAGCTCGTCGGCGGTGAGCAGGTCACTGGTGTCGATCAACTGCTCGACCCGCTCCTGGTCGTCCGGGCGCAGTCCGTCGATCGCCTGGAGCCGAGCGCGCAGCGCGGCCGTGTGGCTGGCCCGTGCCCGGTTGAGCTCCCCCGAGAGGGCCTCAAGTTCCCGCCTGACGTGGGCGAGGTCGCGGTCCGGATCCGGCACGGCGTCCTGGATCCGGCGTTCGAGCACGCGCTCGCCCTCTTCCGTGAGGGCTCCATCGACCCGAGCGCGCCGAAGGGACTCCTCAAGATTCTGGCGACGGTCACACAGTTCCTGCGAGACCCGCCTGCCCGCATCGGACACGACGCCGGACAGCTCCGCGGACGGCAGGGTCTGCTCCCCCAGGCCGGGAAGCTGACGCTTCGTCCAGAGGTCGAGGAGTATGCGCGCGGTCGCGAAGTGCTCGGCCTTCGTCTGGGAGCGGACCGCTTCCTCCCAGGAACGCTCACCGGCACTGGCGAGCTCGGCGGCGGGCACCTCCGGGTAGCGAACCGTACCGGTGGCCGGGTCCATGCCAGCTCCCGACACCTTGAGGAGCTCCGCGTGCAGGGCCAGCTCCGCGGTGAGCTCGATGTCGTCGAGCCGGGCGTCCCCGGACAGCAGATCGAAGGTCCGGTCGAGCAGCACGACGGTCGCCTCCAGGGTGGCGGCGGCGACGGCGTCCGCGATCACGGCCTGCTCGCGCACCTCCCGCAACACGTCGTCCCGGAGGCCGAGGACGACCAGGCGCATCTCCTGCACCTGGTCGGCGCTCCAGTCCCGGTCACGGGCACCGAGCGCCTGAGCCAGGCGGCACCACTTGTCCACCATGGCCAGCCGGTCGGCCGTGTGACGCAGGAGGTCCTGCTTGGCCGGTCCCTCCAGGCGGCTGCGGGCACCCGCCGACATGAACTGGCGGTCCGTACGCTCCAGCTTGTCCTGGATGACAGCCGGTTCCCTGAGCTCGTTCACCTCCCGCGACAGCGCATCGAGGCGGCTGCGGTCGTCCTCGACGGCCTGTCGCATCAAGGAGCCGATCAGGCCCTTCTCCGGGTCCCACCAGTGGCGGATGATCTTCTGACCTCGCGGGAAGCGGATGCTCGGGATCTGGTCGAGTCCCTGCTTGCAGTCCTCCCTGGCGTCCTCCAGGGCACGCTCCAACTCGGCCGCGTCACGGGCCAGCGCCAGCGGCGGCGAGTGCACCAGAAGCGACTTGAGCGCGCGCTGGGCCACCTCGTCGGCCACCTGTGCCAGGCCGAGCGGCAGCCCGGTCGCGATCCTGCCGAGCGAGGCACCGGCCTCGGGGTCGCCCGTGACGAGCACGGCCCGCAGAAGCGCTGCGGTGGCCAACGCGGCGTCGGGCCGGCTCGCGGCGAGGTCGCCGAGGTCCGGGCCGGCCAGCAGCGTACGGATCCGCGACACGCTCTCGCTGCTCGTCGAGCGCACCGCCTCGGCACAGGCGGCGAGTTGGAGGGCGGTGATCCGGTGCTTCGGCTCGCCGAGGCTGTCGGCCAGCGAGGCGGCCAGACCGTAGCGTTGGGCCGCGATGAGCCGGGCGAGGGCCGAACGGGACTCCGAGTCGACGTCCTCGGCCGCGCCCGTGGCCGAGGAGGGCCCGGGGCCATGGGTGGGCAGGACAGCGGTGACGTGGACCGGTTCCGGCTGCTGGCCACCGGCCGGCAGCTCGGATGCCGTCACTGGCGCGGGCACCACCGGTGCCTCCGGCAGCCGCTCCGCCGGCGAGGGTGCCGGAATCGCCACGTCCACCGTCCCGGCGGCGGGACCGACGGCGGTCGGCTCGTCATCCGGGTGGGGAGCACCGGGCGCCACCGGATCGCCATCGGTCCACGCGGACTCGGCGACGGCCGTAACCGTCTCGACGGCGAAGACGGATGCTTCGTGTCCGGGCGCCACCTGCTCGGGAACCGCCCGCGCGTCGCCCTCCGACTCCTCCGCACGACTCCGCCCCAGCACCAACTCCTGGTAACGACCGGTCAGGTAGGCGAGCGAACGGCTCCTCGACGCGATCTGGAACAGGCTGATGATCTCGGTGGACTGCAGCTCCGCGGCATGTTCCACCATGGTCAACAACGCGTCGAGCGCCTCGGCATCCTCCCGATCGGACGCCCCCCAATCAGCGGCGCCCGCAAGGACGTCCGCTCGGTGACGGGCGGTCTCCAGGTCCGGCGCAAGTGCCTCGCCGCCCGATCGGCTGGTCAACCGGGCCACGTCACGGAGCCGTTCACGCAGCGGCGCAGAGGCAAGGCGGCGCACCACGGCATCGGTCTCCCGGGCGCAGGTGGCCAGGTCGGCCGTGGTGATCACGGCCCCGTGCGCGCGCAGGCCGCGAACCGCGACGTCGAACGCCGTGGCAACCTCGACCAGCGCCGCCAGATCCGCATCGGCCGGACGAGACTGCTCGGTGATGGCGGTCATGGTCCGCCGGGCCGGCTCGACGGCTGCCCCGAGTCCGTCAACGACCCGCTGCAGTGCGGCATTCAGCTGCGGCGTGTCGGGCGTGGCGGCGCAGTCGCCTTCCGGAACGACCGCGCCCACCGAATCGGCCGGCTTCTCGATCCGGGTTTCGGACGTGTTCAGTGCCTGTTCCTCCTCGTCGTCGCCGTCATCGGCGCAGGGCGGGTCCGGGGCCAGCTCCACCACCCGCTGGGCTGCGGCGAGAACCGCCTTGACCGGGACCCCCATGTCGGTGCTCCAGGGCTGTCGCAACGCCCACGCCCACAGCGGAGCGTGGTCGATGCTCGCGTCCAGGTGCGACCAGATGGTCAGCCACAGCAGAGCCGGGCTCCAGCGGTGGGTGAGCGGCTGTGCGGTGTCCTCGGGAACGCCTCCGGCGTGCCTGAAGCCCGCCAGTGCCACGTCGTTGAAGAGCGGATGGGTCAGCAGACCGGCCACATGATGGGCACGCGAGGCGTCCCGACTCCGCTGGAGTCGAGTCAGCACGTCGTGACACAGAGCCCGGTTGACCCGGGTCCCGTCGATCCGGATCCGGAGCGCACTGAGGAGATTGCGGCGCCACTGCACCGGGGTGGAGTTGAGGGAGTGCTCGATGTCCGCCTCGGTGAGCCGCAAGAGCGCGACCGCCAGCGGCCTGGGCTCGCCCGACCGAACATCGGCGACCACTGCGGAGAGCGCCTCAAGAGCTTCGGTCAACTCTGGGGAAGCACCCTTGGATTCCGGTGAGTCGATGTCGAAGAGCGGCGGTTCGCTCTCCAAGCGCGGGACAGCCCGAGGTTGACGGGGAAAAGTCATGCAGCCTCCTGTCTGATGGGAAGGGGGGCACCCGTGTACAGCGGGTGCCATACGGTCAGCGACCTCGCTTGTGCGGACGTACGTAGGTGAATCCGGCCGGCAGCTCGGACGGGCCAGTCAGCCGGAATCTCCGGTGATCCGCGTGGTAGAGCGCGCGTTGCTCATCGGTCGCCTCATGACCGAGATGTCCGATACGGCGGAGGAATCCGGCCACGTCGTGCTCCTGTGTCGGCTGGCCCGGAAAGCTCGGCCCGTCCGGGTCGCGGCCGACTGCGGGGTTTCCGCCCCGGACCTCGACGCGCTGCGGTGTGTAGCAGACGAGTTCCTCAAGGGGCTGCCCCGTCCGAGGCGGGAAGTACGACCGACCGTCCGCTCCCCGGCTGCCTCGCGCGGTCGTCAGCCGTCCGGTGTCGAGCGAATCGGCCAGAGCTACGTCAATCCGATCAGCGGCCGGCACGCTGCCGTCCATGACGGCCTCCACGGCCGCCGGCACGTCGGCCCGCGCCAGCATCGCCCGCCCGAACTGGTCGAGCAGGCCCAGCCGGCGGACCGCGGTCATCAGCAGGCGCGCGGCGGACCGGTCCGGTGCCTTCCGGACGTTCCTCGCCAGGCCGTCCACCCCGTCCCGGGTGAGGACCCTGGGATCGTAGCGGTGCGCGATGGGATCGCCGTCGACGGTGACCGGTCGCGGCAACAGCATCGTCCGTGCGTGAACCGCTCGACTTCCTCGCTGCCAGGTGAACGAGAGCCAGATCCCGGGGAAGAACTCCCACGGCCAGATGAGACCGGTCAACCGGACGCCCCGCCCGCACTCGGTCACGTTCGTGTCCTGGCAGACCGCAGTCGGCGCGAGCTCCTGCCCGGCGTGCTGCAACAGGACACGGACCGGACCGGCCATGGCATCAGCCGCACGGAACTCCTCGGCGACATGGCGCGGCAGTGGCAGGTAGTCCTCCAGCAAATGTGCCAGTCGAAGCGGCTGGGCCCACTCCACCTGGCTGTCGTTCACCGAGCGGATGACCGGCGCCCCCAGGTCACCGTCGTCAGGCCACGGACCGGAGACAGCCTGCTCCACCGTCGCCCCGGCTGCTCGGTCCTCGTCGTGCACCCGATCGGCAGCGGACGTCGCCGGATCCGGGATCGGGTCCGAGTCCGGTTGACCGGGGTCCGGCTTCGGCTCCGGCACGAAGGCGCGCCCCGGCACCGGCCGGGGGAACGACTCGGCCCAGCCCCGCCCGAGCGGCTCCTCCACCGAGCTGTCCGCCTCTGCCGCGTCGATGCCCTGTCCCACGTACACGGCACGCCAGACACCGCCGCCCTGCCAACGGTCGTCAAGGGCCAGTCGCACTCCGGACGGCAGCAGGCCGGTGACTTCGTCGCGCTCACGCCGCGCGTAGTCGGCCAGCACGGAGTTGGCGTGGCAGACGGCCAGCGGGTAGTCGGTCCCCTGGATCCGGTCCCGCCACTCCGCCCTGCTCCGTAGCACCGCGCCGATCGCCGTGTACGACGGCTTCGGTCCGGCGACCTGGGCCCGGCGATTGGTCCGCGGAAGGGCGTGGCTTGCCGTTGACTCGGCCAACCGACCCAGGTCGTCGCGTCCCAGGGAACCGGCGTCGGTGAGTCTTCGTGCCATCGACTCGCGGGTGAACACGTGCTCCCCCCACATCCGCGCCGCGTCCAGTGACGCCAGGGCCTCCCGTACGGTGCCCATCAGCCCTCTCACCGCCGCCAGCATTTCGTCCTCGCCGCTCCCCGGCGCGATGAGCGACGGAAGTGGCGACGGCGCCAGCGCGCTGGTGAGCTGGTCCCGGCCGCGAGCGACCAAGTAGTGAGCGTAGAAGTCGGTGTCGCCGAGGTCGGCGTCCGCCAGCGCGTACCGGGACTCGACCACCAGGTGCTCGAGCTCGTCGGTCCTGCCCTGTCGACGCAGGCGCTGCAACCGGCTCGCGGTCGGAGCCAGGTCCTGCCCGAACGCCGTCGTGTCGAACACGAGCCGTTCCCGGAGAGCGGGAGCAGTCGACCGGTGCGGTGCGAGGCGGCCCGGTCCTCGCGCACCTGCCGGCGCCCCGGAAAGCCACGCCGGAGTCTCACCGTAGGGCCCGACCTCCGGATGCGCCCCCTCCTTGTAGACGATCTCCGCGGGCAGCAAATCCCCGGCCGTCCGGATGTTGATCATCGCGCCCACGGGGAGCGCATCCACCTGGTCGCCGAGCGCCACCGCGGGGAAGTCCCCGATGTCCAGGGGCCCACCGACGTACCCCCCGGCGGCGACGTCGTAGCCGAAGTACACCGCGTTGAAGGCCACCGCCGTGTGCACGGGAGCGGATCGACACGCCACCAGCGCCCCGAGGTAGGTCAGTAGCCGATCCCGCGCCTCGGGGTCACAGGCGCCCAGCCCTGAGATCATCTCCCGGGTGATCAGGGGAGCGTCGTCGTAGGGTCGCCACACGCGCACAGGAGCGATCTGGAGTGCGGTCACACCGGGCCTTCCACCATCGCAGCGGCGGACGGCCTTTCAGAGCCGCTGGCGCTGGCACGGATTCCGCACCTCGGATCCGACCTCTCCTCGCGGCCCGACTCCCGAGAGCCCACACCGCTCCCGAGGAAGATCAGTCCCATCGTTGTCCGTTCTTGGTGGTGCCTGTGCCCGACAGGCACAAAGATGCGAATCGGGCAGACGGTTCGGAACGAGTCCATTGTGCAACTACCGCTGCCTGACGCGTCGTTGTTTTACAGATTAAGCGGCACCATCGACAGGCACCGTACGAACAGCCGCCACCCCTTGGTCACCGGGCAGTGTGGAGGTGCTCCTCGTGCGCACTCCCGCGGCCAGGGGGTCTCACCCCCTCGCGGGCCGGTCGGCCAGGTCGGTGAGGAGATCGCCCAGGACCAGTTCCTCCTCGATGCGCCGGCCGGAGGCGAGGAGTTCCAGGCTCAGGGGCGGGTCCCAGGGGGCGTCGGTCGGGGTGCCGGCCAGGGCCGCGGTGGCGGCGTGTGTGTCGAGGGCGGCGCGGTAGTCGGCGGCCGTGTAACGCCACGGGGTCCACGGAACGTGGGTGAGCAGGCGGGTGGCGATGCGGATGCCGCCCCAGTCGAAGTCGCCGTGGTAGCGGAAGCGCCATCCGGCGTCGGCGTACGACGTCAGCAGCCGCAGGGCCGCTGCGCTCGGCTGTCCCTGGAGGCAGACGAGCGGAGGGCACGCTGGGCCGAGCCGGTCGGCGGCGGCCAGGACGACGGCGGGGTTCTCGCAGACGTATGCGGTGCCGCCAGACGGTGGCGAGGGCGCGTCACGGACGAGCTGACGGAGCGTCAGTACCATCGGCTGCCCGACCTCGCCGAGTGCGTCGAGGGCCCGTCCGGTGGCGGAGGTGCGGTCGCCGGGGAGGTTCAGGGCGAGGACCTGTGAGGACAGTTCGTCGAGCAGGAGCCCGGCCGCCGCCCAGGTGTCGCGCCGCGCCTGGGCGCCGTCGCCGGGTGGGGTGCCCGTGAGGGCCCGGACGGCGTCCAGGGTGAGGGTCGCCAGCGGGCCGCGGTCGAGGGCGTGGGCATCGCCGGTGTGTTCGGCGGCGAAGGTGCTCAGCGAGCGCGGTGGCGAGGCGGGCAGGCCGGGGAGCAGCCGGGCGAGACCGGCGAGCAGCGGCGCCGCCTCGTCGGGGCGTCCAGCCAGTCGGCGGACGAGGCCAGTGGCGTGCAAGGAGGCGTACCAGTCGGCGAGTTCGGGGCGAGTGTTCACGAGCGACGCCAACGGGGCGAAGGCGTCGTCCCAGGCCCTGGCCAGCCGGTCGGCCGCCTCCTGCCGGGGCACGACCGCGCCGGTGAGTGCCACGACGGCGGCCTCCAGGCCGCCGGGACTGGCACCACTCGCCCGGAGTACCCGGTCGACGGCGGCCAGCGGCACGGACAGCGAGAGTCCGGGGCGCGGCGCGCGGCCCAGCAGCCGGGCGGCAGCAGCCCGTTGTGGGTCGGAGGCGCCGCTCAGGGTGACGGTGCCGTCGAGCGGCTGCCCTGTCTCCAAACGCCGGCGGACACGGTCGAGCAGCCAGGCGAGTTCGGGCGTGCCGATCAGGCGCTGGAGTCGGGGGATGTCCATCATGAGGAGAACACGCTCTCCTGACGTGGCCCCGGGACTTCGCGGTTCGGCGCCTGGGTTCGGCGCCGGCCGTCCCACTCCCAACGGGTGACCAGGACGGCGGCGATCTCGTCGACCCGCGAGAGCTGGGCGATGGCCAGCCCGGGCACCTGCGGGTAGCAACCCCATTCGCGTTCGGAGGTCATCACCACGTCCAGGTCGAAGGCCGCGAGCAGGCCGAGCGACTTGGCCCGGGAGTCGTCGTCCACGCCGGCGAACGCCTCGTCCAGGGTGACCAGGCGCGGTGCGTGCGGGTTGCCGGCCGAGGCGTAGTGGGAGGACGCGGCGGCGAACAGCGGCAGCGAGACGGCGAGCACCCGTTCACCCCCGGAGGCGGGGCCGGTGGCGGACTGCCACTTGCCGTGCTGATGGCGTTCGATGCCGAACTCGTGCCAGGAGCGGTAGTCCAGGGCGGTGGTGAGGTGATCCAGCCACGTCCCGGACGGATCGTCGGTGCGAGCCCGCTCGATCTGAGCCTGGAGGAACTCGCCGAGCGATGCCCGGTCGGCCGTCGTCCACGCGTCCGAGGACTGGCGCAGCAGGCGGTCACGGGCCGCCACCAGGCCGCCGGGGGCGTTGCGGGCGGGCCGCCAGACGAGCCGCAGCAGCATGCCGGTGCTGGTCGGGCGGTCCTTGAGTTCGCCGTTCATCCGCAGCACCTGCTGCTCGGCGGAACTCACCAGGTCCTGCAACGTGCCGGCGACCTCGGTGATCAGGTGGTTCTCCAGGATCTCCTGCTCCCGGGCGGAGAGCAGCCGCTGCCGGTCGGCGACCTCGGTGGCCAGGGCGGTCGCCAGCTCGGGGACGGAGCGCTCGCGCCCCTGGAAGACGATGTCGACGACCAGTCCTTCCTCCGACATCCGGGCCGCGGCGGTGTGGCCGTGGCGGGCGAGGGCGTCGGAGAGGTCCTTGAGTTCCTCGGTGATCCGGCGCTGAACACGCTCCCAGGCCGGGCCTGCAGCCTCGACGGATTCCAGTTCCCGCTCGATGGCACGGGCGAGGCGGACAGCCGGTTCGGGCGCCCAGGAGTCCTGTGCGTGTTCCTCTGCCAGCGAAGGTAGGGCCACGGCGAGCAGGCCGGTCGTGGTGAAGCGGCGCAGCGCCTCGATCGCGTCCCCGCGCAGCCGGCCGGCCTCCTCGATCTCGACGCGGACCCGGGCTTGGACGGCACCTGCGGCGGCCCGGCGGCCGGTGGCGTCGTTCTGGTCCCGGCGGGTGACTCGCTCGCTCTCGGCGCAGTCCCTCAACGCTGCTTTAACATCCGCGAGTTGGCGCTGCAGCTCGGCGACGGCGGCACCAACGGTGGCGGCGAGCGTCTCGTGCCGCTCCCCTGCCGCGACGGCCTCGCGCGCCGAGTCGAGGGCCCGATCGGCCAGTTCGGCGGTGTGCTCGGCGGCTCGGCCGTGATCGGCCTCCTCGTCGGCCAGCGCGGCGCGGGCGGCACGGGCCTCCCGGACGGCGGGCCACAGGGAGGCCAGGGACTCCCGGTACGCGCCGAGGGCGTCCAGCGCCCCCCGCAGGCCGGCGCTCGTGGCCGGGAGACCGAGTTCCTCGGCCAGGTCATGCAGTTCGCCGCCGGCGTCCTCGGCAACGGCCGCGGCTCCGGCTGCCGCGCTCTCGGCCTCGCCGCGCCGTGCGGCGGCCCGCGCGTACTCGTGGTGCGCCGCCGCCGCAGCGGCGTGCGCGCCGCGCAGGTCGGCGTCGTCCGGCAGTGCGGTCTGCTCGGCCGCCAGGGTACGGGCAGCCGCCTCCACCCGCTCCGCGCGGATCCGGAGCTTCGCCAACTGCTCGTCCAACCTAGCGAGTTCCCCCTCGACGGCGGCAGTCCTGGCGCGCCTGGCCTGCTCGCGGGCGCCCTCGCCCAGGTACTCGGCGGCCGGCTTGGACCAGGCGCCGGCGAGCGCGCCGAGGCGGAACCGCCCGTCCAGGCCGATCCAGCTGCCGCTGTCGGGCAGTTCGTCGCCCGGGCGCAACAGCCCGATACCGGCGAGCAGCCGCGCCACGTGCTCGTCCGACATCGCGGACGTGGCCGGGTCGGCGCGGTCGACGGCCGGCTGCAGGACAGCCGCCAGCGAGGGTCCGCCGACCGGAGGACCGGCGGTCGCCAGGGTGTCACCGAGACCGGCGGTCACCACCGTCCCGTCCGGATCGATCCAGGCATCCAGCAGCCCCGAGGACTCCAAGGCTGCTTCGATACCGCTTTTCTGGTCATCAGTCAGGTCATCGCCCGTGAAGTCGACGAGATGCCATAGGGGTGCACCGGAGCGGCCCTCCCGGGCCTCGGGCGAGCGGGTGCAAGGGACTTCCGGAGCACGCCGGCGGCCGGCCCTCAGGTCGGCCAGCTCGGCCAGCAGCCGCTCACGGTGCCCGCCCGCCGTCCGCCGTTCGGCGTCCAGTTCCGCACGAGTGCGGGCGAGTTCGGACTCGACGGCGGACGCCACCCGCTGGGCTGCCGCACGGGAGGGATCGCCACCGGCCAGGGTCCGCACCCACTGGTCCAGTTCGTCGAGAACGCCCTCCGGGTTTCCGGGGCGGAGCAGCTCACAGCCGGCGAAATGCGCCCGGACGGCGCCGACGTAGTCCCGGCCTGCCACGGCCGTCCGTTCCCGGGCCTCGGCCCGCAGCTCGGCCGCGCCCGCCAGAGCCCCGTCCGCGTCCTCCAGCCGGCCACGGGCCCGGTCCAGCTCCCGCAGCGCTTCCTGGGCCCTCCCGAGGTGCTCCTCGACGAGGGCGATGGAGCGCTGACGGCGGCCGGTGAAGTCCGCCGCATTCCGCTGCGCGCTCTCGGGCACCTCACCGTTCGCGAGGGGAAGCGCGACCCGTTCGTCGTGCTCCCGGTCCAGTCCGGCCTCCGCAGCGGCCCCGCCCGCCCGCTCCAGGGCCTCGCCCCGGGCCCGTTCAGCCGCCTCCACGCGAGACCTGGAGGCCCCCAACTTCGCTGTGGAGCGGGAGAGTTCTCCCTCGGCCCGGAGACGGTCCGCCTCGGCCCGCTCGGCCTCCTTCGCGGTGCGCTCGGCCAGCGCGGCGGCCTGCTCCAGTTCCCGGGCGCTGCGCATCTCCGGGCCGGCCCGCAGGGCCTCGTCCCTGGCCCGCAGGCCGGCGCGCAGCCGGTCCAGTTCCTCCAGCCGGGCCCCGGCCGCGTCCACGGCCTCGCCGGCGGCGGCGAAGTCCTGCTCGGCGGTGTTCAGTTCGGCACGCAGGGACTCGAACCTGGAGTGCTGGGCACGAGGGGCGCGGGCCTTGCGGCGGGCGGCCACTCGGGCATACCGGCGGTAGTGCTGAAGGAAGGCGCCCGCCGCGCGCTCGGCGGACGCCATCACCGCCAGCTGTTCCTTCTCCTCGTCCAGCGAGCGGAACGCCTCGGCCACGTCGGCGATCACGGCCTGGTCCATCGGCGGCAGCGACTCGGTCAGGGCCTGGGAGAGGGCCTTCTCGCTGGGGCGTTTGGAGAGCTGCGGCTGGCGGAGCTGGATCAGCAGGTCCACCAGGGCCGCGTACCGCTGTTCACCGAGCCCGAACAGCGCTTCGTCCACGGCGCGCCGGTAGGCCCGCGCCGAGTCGTACAGCAGTCCGCGACCGTCCAGTGCTTCGATCAGCCGGTCCCGGCCGATCGCGGCGCCGGTCGAGTCGACCAGCCGCAGCTCCGGGCCGATCCGCCGGTCGGTCACGAAGTACCAGTGCCGGGCGATTCCCCGGCCGCTGACCGCCTTCAGGCCGCAGCCGAGCGTGAGGTACCGGGTCGTGCCGTCCTGGTCCTTTCTGCCGAACTCGATCCAGGTGTAGCCGAGCCGCTCGGGGTGCGGGTGCTCGCCGCCGAGCAGCAGATTCCACTCCATCCGCTTCTTCGGGTCGGCGTCCGGCTCCACCCGGTGCGAGGAGAGGTCGCCGTCGAGCAGGAAAGGCAGGGTCAGGGCGAGGACCTTGGACTTGCCGGTGCCGTTGTTGCCGCGCAGGAGCAGCCGACCGTCGCGGAAGTGGAACTCCTCGACGTCGTAGTAGAAGAGGTCGACCAGGCCGACCCGCAGCGGCTGCCAGCGCGTGCGCCCGGGCAGCGGCAGACGCGTCCCGTCAATGGTGTTCATCGCTTCCTCGTGCCCTTCGTACGGCCGGCGGACGCCTTCGTGTTCCTTCGGGGGGCGCTCTGGCCGGGCTCGAGCAGGACGGTCTCACCGACCCGATAACGGTCCAGGGCGGGTCTCGGCCGCACCAGCGTGGTTCCGTCCGACGCTTCCCCCCGCGCGAGCAACCCGAGCGCGACCAGCCGCTCCACGGCCTGCTCGACCAGTTCCGTCTCGGTGCCGGGAGCGGTCGCGCTCTTGCGCCAGAAACCGGCGTGTTCGACCGCCCAGTCCGCCACCTGCCGGTGCAGGTCGGTCAGCGGAACGGCACCGCCGCGTTCGGCGAGGTACTCGGCCACGAGTAGGGTCACGTGGCCGTCCGTGCCCGACTCCGGCATCCGCACGTCGGTGAGGTCGTCGTCCGGGTCGACCATCGCGAGGCCCTCCGCCCTCACCTCCGGTACGAGACCGGTGAGTTCGCCAATGCGTCGGGTCAACGCACCGCGCTGGGAGGTGAGGTAGGAGCTCTCCTGCCCGGTCAGCCCTTCCGTGTACAGCACCGGATCGTCCAGCAACCGTCGGGTCAGGCTCTGTCTCAGCGCCCGGTTGTACAACTCCTCGCTGTCCGGGAGGACTTCGGCATTGAGTTCAGCGAGCCGTTCCTCGAAGCCGGCCGCGTGTACGGTGCTCGGGCCGCGCCGGGAGACGAGCAGGACGGCGAGCACCCGCCGGTCCACGTCATAGAGGGCGTCCCCGGCCGACTTCAGGAAGGCATCCTCGTCACCGGCCACCTTGGCCAGCACGCCCCACTCCAGCAGTAGCCGGACCACGGCCACCAGGTCAGCACGCTGCTCCCGGTCACCCAGCGTGAACTCCAGCCCCGCGGCAGCCAGTACCGGATCAGCCGCCGCCAGCACCACCTGTTCCGCGAGTCGCCCCAGGGCGATCTGCTGGTCGGCCCGCTCCAGCGCCGCCAGGCACAGGCACACCAGGACGTAGCGGCGTCGGGAGAACGGCAGGCCGGTGCGCCCGTCCCGGGCGGGATGCGTGGGATCGTCGGCCCGGCCCGGGATGCGGCGCAGCCGGGCCACGTCGGAGTCCACCAGCAGCGCCCATCCGGTGTTCCGCTCGAACCAGGTGCGCAACTCGGTCGTGTGCTGGCGGACCAGCCGGAAGTCGTCCGCGTGGGAGCCTCCGGCTCGCAGCAGCGGGCGGCGCAGCAGGGCCCGTGCGGCCCGTCGCACCTCGGCGGCGCGCTGTGCGGCGAGGGCGTCTCCGAGGCGGTTGTCACTCACGATCTGCCTCCACGGGCTCGTACGTGCTCGTCAGATCGATGATCTCAATGAGGTGTTCGGGGCCGGACAGCACGCCGTCGAGGGTGCGGATCTCAGCGATCCCTCCGCCCGGCAACCTGGTCAGTCTGATCTCCATCGTCCCGTCGTTGGTGGTGGTCGAGATCGCTTCGGTTCCGGGGCGCCAGGATGACAAGGCATCGCCGAGAAGCTGCAGGAACAGCCGGAACGCCTCCCGGTCCAGTACGTCCAGCTCACTGAGCCGAAGTTGGCCGCGGGTGGCCAGCCGGACCCGCACCGCCGCCGTCTGTTCGGCTTGTTTGCGGGCCAGCTCGGCCAGGTACGCCTTGGCCTCGCCACGGTCCTGCACGGCCCGGGCGCGGCCGCGCCGCTCGTAGGAGCCCGTTCGGCGCAGCTGAGGGCTGATCCGTACGCCGGGTGCGTCGCGCCAGGGGGTGGAGGCGGGTGCCGGCCCGTCCTCCCGTTCGGCCAGCGCGTCCTGGTCGATCGTCAGGTGACGGGCGGAATGGAGCCCGAAGGCCGATCGCCAGAGACGGTGCCGGGAGTCGTCGTCGGGCGCCTCGGCGAACCACCGGGCGAGCTCCCGGAAGTCGGCCGAGCGGTCCGAGCGGCCTGCTCGCCGCTCGTTCAGCGCCTGGACGACGCTGAGCAGTTGGGGGATCGCCTGGCGGGCGGCGGCGCGCAGCAGCTTGGCCTGCGAGCTGCGGCCCGGCACGCTCAGGAACCAGGACCGCAGTCCGTCCCACCGGCCGTGCCAGCGCCGCTGTCCGGCCGCCAGCGCTTGCGCCACCACGTCCGGCGCGGCGTCGGCGGCCTCGCGCCGGACTGCCATGGCCAGCAGCGGGCCGATCGGCCCCTCCTGCGAGGTGCCGAGTTCGTCCAGCAGCCCGGCGATCTCGGCGCCCCGGGTGACCAGGTCCTGGATGAACCGTTCCAGGTAGTCGATCAGTCGCTGCTTGTAGGCGAGGAACACCTCCACCTCGGCCTCGTGCAAGTCGACGGTGCGCTGGAGGGAGCCCATGAACGCGCGGGCGTTCTCCGCCAGTTCCGTGAACCGGTCCACCAGGGCGCGCAGCGACAGGTGCGCCACCGCCGGGTCCGGCTCGGCCTGGTCGGCCAGCGCCAGCAGCGCCCGCAGTTGCACGGCGATGTCGGCCAGCGCGACCGCCTGCAGCTCGCCCCGCCTGCCGAGCGACTCGTCGTACGCGGCCAGCGCCTCCTCGGCGGCCTCCCCGGCACGGGTCAGCTGGTAGATGTGGCGGGACCGGTAGAAGTCCTCCAGTGCCGTGACCCGCCCGGTGTCCGGATCCGCCCTCAGGTTCCCCCACTTGGCGAGCCGCTCCAGCGCGGTGGTCACCGCCTCCAGTGGTGGCCGGTCCTCCGCCGGCAAGCCGAGGTGGACGTCCTCCGGGCGCAGGTGGACGGTGAACTCCTGCTTGGCCCGAACGAACACGCCCATCACGCGCCGGTAGAGCCCGCAGCCCTCGGTGG
This sequence comes from Kitasatospora sp. NPDC094028, assembly GCF_049543595.1. Classification (NCBI taxonomy): domain Bacteria; kingdom Bacillati; phylum Actinomycetota; class Actinomycetes; order Kitasatosporales; family Streptomycetaceae; genus Kitasatospora; species Kitasatospora sp. NPDC094028. Next base: position 337,856 of record NZ_JBMVFA010000003.1, read on the forward strand.
TGAGGTGCGCGAAGGGCCGGTACGCCCGGCCGGCGTCGTCGGCCGGGGAGCTCATCGGGTCGTCGGCGCTGGTCATGCGCGTCATTGTGCCGGACAGCGGTACTTGCGCGAACGGATTTGTCGAATTGGGGCACCTTGCGGGACCATCCGCCCCCCTCGCGGCGGCAGGGCCGGCCTGGGCGGCCATCAGTGGGCCGACCTGGGCGGCCTCTTCCCGTGCCAGACCGCGCAGAACGAGGTCATCCACTTCCACCCCGCACGACCTCGACGCGGCGCCCCGCTCCGTTGAGCGGGGCGCCGCGTCCACCGGCCAGGGCTCGTTTCAGGCGGGACAGGGCGAACAACGCCGAGTAGCCGCCGCCGCTGAGTTGCCGCCCGTACGGCACGGTGGGGTAATGGAAACGGCCCGTCCGCAAGCGACTTGGGAGTCGGTATGAGCGGTGGTCCCGAACCGATCAGTGCCGAGGGCCTGCGCGTCGCGCAGGAGGAGCTGGCGCGGTTGCGCGCCGAGCGGGAGAAGGCGGCCGGGACGCTGCGCGGCGAGGACGACGCGGTGGGCGACCGGGCCGACGAGGCGGACGAACTGCAGCGGGCCGACGAGGTGGCCCGGCTGGACGACCGGATCGCCGCCGTGGAGGGCCGGCTGGCGGAGGCCGCGACGGCCGGGGCGCCGGCCACCGACGTGGTGGGCGTGGGTTCGACGGTGTCCCTGCGGTTCGCGGACGGCGAGGAGGAGGTCGTCGAGGTCTCCGAACTGGCCGAGATCGGCGAGCGGACCCTGGTGACCTGGGACAGCCCGCTCGGCAAGGCGCTGATCGGCTGCCACGCGGGCGAGACGGTGGCCTACGACACCCCGGTCGGCGCGGCCAGCGCGACCGTCCTGTCGATCGGCGGCAGCTCGACCCGCTAGAGCGCCGGCTGGAGCGCCAGCTTGAAGCCCTCGTGGCTGCGCGCGTAGCCGAGCGAGGTGTAGAAGCGGTGCGCGGCCTCGCGCTGCTTGTTGCTGGTCAGCTGGACGAGGGCGCAGCCGCGGGCCCGGGCGCGGGCGGCGGCGGACTCCATCAGGCTGCGGCCGAGGCCGCCGCCGCGGCGGTCGGCGCGGATCCGGACGGCCTCGATGAGGGCGCGTTCGGCGCCGCCCTTTCCGAGCCCGGGAATGTACGTCGCCTGCAGGCAGCCGATGACGGTTCCGGCGTCGTCCAGGACCAGCAGTTCGTTGCGCGGGTCCTCCTCGATCGCCGCGAAGGCCCGCTCGTGCGCCGCGCCGACCACGATGCCCGCCGGGTCCACCACCGTGTCCTCGTCGGCGAGCAGGGCGAGGACGGCCGGCAGGTCGGCGCGGGTCGCGGGCCGCAGGGTCGGATCAGCCATGGGCCACACCCTAGCGGGCACTCGACAGGCGCCGCCTGTCAGGCCGGCGGGCATGGCCGCGATCGGCCTGCTCTGCCTGGGCGTCACCGCCGCGCACAGCCGTCGCCACCTGCCGGGCGCCGCGACGCGGGAGGATGCTTCCGTACAGACCTCACCGACGAGGCAGACCTCACCCACGAGGTCGACCTCACCGACGAGGCAGACCTCACCGACGAGCAGGAGCCGAGGACGATGGGCCGAGTGACCGTACCGCGCAGGGTGCTGCGCCTGCGCCAGGGCGTGCCCTCGCACCGCCCCGACACGCTGGCCGCCGAGGAGCCGATGGAGATCCGGGTCGGCGGCCGCCCGCTGACGGTGACCATGCGCACCCCCGGCAGCGACTTCGACCTGGCGGCCGGCTTCCTGGTCAGCGAGGGCGTGCTGCACGCCGCCCACCAGCTGGCCGGCATCCGCTACTGCGCGGGCGCCACCGCGGACGGCGGCAACACCTACAACGTGGTGGACGTGGTGCTCGCCGCCGGCGTGCCCGCCCCGGACGCCTCGCTGGAGCGCAACTTCTACACCACCTCCTCCTGCGGCCTGTGCGGCAAGGCCAGCCTGGACGCGGTGCGCACCACGGCCCCGTGGAGCGTCGCCGAGGACGGGCTGCGCGTCACCCCCGCCCTGCTGGCGGCCCTGCCGGAGCGGCTGCGCGCCGCCCAGAAGGTGTTCGACAGCACCGGCGGCCTGCACGCGGCCGGCCTGTTCGACGCGGACGGGCGGCTGCTGTGCCTGCGCGAGGACGTGGGCCGGCACAACGCGGTGGACAAGGTGATCGGCCACGCCCTGCGCGAGGGCCTGCTGCCGGCCCGCGGCACGGTGCTGATGGTCAGCGGCCGGGCCTCCTTCGAGCTGGTCCAGAAGGCCGTGATGGCGGGGATCCCGCTGCTCGCCGCCGTCTCCGCGCCGTCCTCGCTGGCCGTGGACCTGGCCGAGGAGAGCGGGCTGACCCTGGTCGGCTTCCTGCGCGGCGAGTCGATGAACGTGTACACCAGGACGGACCGGATCGACACCGACACCGACGCCGACGCCGACGCCGAGGGCTCGTAGATGCTCTTCCGCCGGCTGGAGTACCTGCTCGCCCTCGCCCGCGAGCGGCACTTCGCCCGCCGCCCAGGCCTGCCCCGTCTCCCAGCCTGCGCTCTCCGAGGCGCTGCGCAAACTGGAGGACGAGCTGGAGGCGCTGCCGTAGCCGGTGCCACGAGGCCCGGCCGCCGCCGCGCCCCGGTGCGGACGTGGCGTCCGGACGGCGCGCCACGTCCGCACCGGCGGGGCAGGAGCCGCGCCGGGGTGGCTCAGTAGTCGACGGGCGGGTAGCCCTGACCGGCCCAGTAGGGGTACCAGATCTGGTTGTTGCCGTTCCAGCAGTCCCACTGCTGCATGCGGACGCCGCGGGTGTTCGCCCCGCCCGGGACGTCCAGGCACTTGCCGCTCCACGCGTTGCGCAGGGTGTAGCCGGTGCCGGGGAGCTTGGTCCAGATCCACTTCTGGTTGCTGCCGCCGTTGCAGTCCCACTGCTGGGCGGGGGCGCCGTTGTCGGTGCTCCAGCCGCCGATCTCCATGCACTTGCCGCTGGCCGCGTTGACCAGCGAACCGTCCACCAGGTTCCAGTTCTGGTTGGCGCCGCCGTTGCAGGACCACTGCTGGACGGCCGCGCCGTCGGCGGTGCTCCAGCCGCCGATCTCCAGGCAGTGCGGGCTGATGGCGCTGCCCAGGGTGACGGTGTTCGGGACCCCGGACGGGTGGTAGTCGTCGGCGCTGGCGCCGGGGACGCCGACGGTGAGCGCCAGGCCGGCGCCGAGGACGGCGGCGGCTATGCGGGTCTTGAGGGCCAAGGTCGTGATCCTCGCCAGGAAGAGGGGTGATGACGTGGGTGTGCCGCTCGCGGGCGTGATCGTCCGCGGCTGCCGGGCGGTCACACTAGTGGATCGACCGTGCGCCGGTCACCGGGATTCAGTCGCTCGGCTGCGGGGTCCAGCGGTGCAGGCCCTTGCGGTCGTAGTAGCGGGTCATCGCGAAGCCGAAGGCGAGGGCCAGCACCAGGCCGAGCGCGATCATGACCCAGCCCCGGGCCAGCCCGGCGTCGGCCCGGGCGTCGAAGAAGAGGATCGCCCGGATGCCGTCGCTCAGCTGGCGCATCGGCTCGAACAGGCCGAGGAAACGGTAGAAGCCGGGCACCGCCTGGAGCGGCACGGTCGCGCCCGAGGAGGGCAGGGCGAGCGCGATGAAGACGAACATCGACACCAGCTGCCCGATGCCGCCGAAGGCCGCGTTGATCGCCTGCACGCCGAGGCCCACGGCGAGGCTGGCGCAGTACGCGAAGAGCCAGAGCATCGCCGGGTGCGGGGCGTCCATGCCGAGGATGCCGACCGTGCAGAGCATCACCAGGCTCGTGGTGACCAGCATGATCCCGGCCGTCATGACCATCTTGAGCAGCAGGGTCTGGGTGCGGGTGATCGGGACGGTCGGGCGGCGGGTGTGCCAGGGGCCGATCTCGCTGTCGGCGTAGCCGAGCGCGCCGTCGACGCCGCTGTGGATGATGTTGCCGCCGATGAAGGCGGTCAGCACGGCCAGCAGCGTGTAGTAGAAGGCGCTCAGGCCGAGGCCGCTGTGACTGCCGATGGGGTGGCCGATCCGGGTGGTGACGGCGAACGGGTCGGCGAGCAGCAGCCGGGCGGTGGCGCCGGTGTCCGGGCCGGCGGCGGTGGCGGGCGCGGGCGGGAGGGTGGCGAGCAGTTCCTTGCCGGTGACGAGCGATGCCTGGTGGGCGGCGTTCTGGGCGATCTGGGAGGCGATCGAGGAGCCGAGGCTGCCGAGGCCGGGGTTGGTGAGGACGGCCAGGGTGGGCCGCTCGGTGGCCTGACCGGTCGCCAGTCTGGTGACGGCGGCGGTGAAGTCCTTGGGGACGACCAGGGCGGCGTAGACCTTGCCGGAGGCCAGCTGCTCGTCGAGTCCGGGGCCGTCGACCTGCTTCCAGTCGACGGTCTCGCCGGGGCTGCCGGCCAGCACGGCGCCGGTCAGCAGGGTGCCGACGCTCTGGGTGCGGCCGGGCGGCGGCGGGCCCTGGTCCTCGTTCACCAGGGCGATCGGGAGCCGGTGCAGGTGCCCGGTCGGGTTGACGATCCCGCCCATGTAGAGCAGCGAGAGGAGGGCGGCCAGCAGGCCGCACAGGACGGTCGGCAGGAGCCACAGTCTGGGCCGGCGGGCGAGCTGGAACGCCCGTGCCTGGCGGACGGGCCCCTGGGAGTCTGTGGTCGCCATGCCACCCCTCGGGTTCGGGCACGCCTGGGCGCCGTGCCGCTGCGGGTACGGCGGGAAGTCGTTCCGTGGCCGCCCGGCGGCCAAACCCCCGTCACCCGGGCGGGTGGCACACCTCACCGAAGGTAAAGGTTCTACCAAGTACGCAAGTATCGGGTCGCGGCGGGTCTATGCTTTTGGAGGTTTGAAGAAGGCACCTCGTTCGGTGAGGCTTCTTCACGGACACAGGCCACTGATCCGACGACGTCGAGAGACGCCCAGGGTTAGGACAGATCTTCCCGACCTAAGGGTTGATCCGAAGTGGCTTCCCCAGCAGGGGGATTACGCCGTGGAGTGCCAAAGCTCTGACGAGTTGGGGTGAATCGGCGCGCCTCCGGTCACGGATCGCGCGCGCCGGTGAACTCCTTGCCGCGTCGATGACACGCACCACGGGGTGCGTCGGCCGGGAGGAGGCGAGAGACATGGATTGCAGTAGTCCGGGCCACAGTAGCCCCTACCCCCGCTTGTCCTCGTACACCTCCGGCACGCGGTAACACATCCCCCTGCGCGTCTTCCTGACGGCACATCACCTCAGCACGCGGCTTCGCCGTGCCCGCGCCCGTCCGCCCGGGTCGGCACCGCCGCGCGCCGATGCGCCGCGCCCGCTCGCAGGGGGAATTGCTGCCGCGCGTCCCCGACCACCCCACCTGCCAGGGGTACGGGAGGAACGTCATGACCACCAACGCCACACTCAACTCCAAGGTTCCGCAGCCGCGTTCGGCTGTACTGGACGACGCCCACGTCGGTGACATCAAGGGTGCGCTCGGCACCATCAGGCTCGATGACGACGCACCACGCCAGGGGCTGTCGGCAAGACTCAAGACCCTGCTCGCGATCGTCGGCCCCGGCCTGATCGTGATGGTCGGCGACAACGACGCCGGCGCGTTCTCCACCTACGGCAACGCCGGGCAGAACTACGGCACCCAGCTGCTGTGGACGCTGGCCCTGCTGATCCCGGTGCTCTACGTCAACCAGGAGATGGTGCTGCGCCTGGGCGCCGTCACCGGCGTCGGCCACGCCCGCCTGATCCTGGAGCGCTTCGGCAAGTTCTGGGGCGCGTTCAGCGTCATCGACCTGTTCCTGCTGAACGCACTGACGCTGGTCACCGAGTTCATCGGCGTGACACAGGCGGCCACGTACCTGGGCCTGCCGAAGGAGGCCTCCGTCGTGCTGGCCGCCGCGGTCATCATCGCCTCGGCGTTCACCGGCTCCTTCCAGCGCTTCGAGCGCGTCGCCGTCACGCTGTGCGTCGGCTCGCTGCTGCTGGTGCCGATCTACTTCATGGTCCACCCGAAGACCTCGCAGATGGCCCACGACTTCGTGGTGCCGACCATGCCGGGCGGCTCGGGCGAGCTCGCGACCGTCATGCTGCTGATCGTCTCGATCGTCGGGACCACCGTCGCCCCGTGGCAGCTGTTCTTCCAGCAGTCGTACGTCATCGACAAGCGGATCACCCCGCGCTTCATGAAGTACGAGAAGGCCGACCTGTGGATCGGCATCGCGATCGTCATCATCGGCGCCGCCGCCATGATGGGCTTCGTCGCCGCGACCTTCGACGGCACCGACGGCTTCGGCAACTTCACCGACCCGGCCGGCATCGCCAAGGGCCTGGAGGACAAGGTCGGCCACGTGGCGGGCGTGCTGTTCGCCATCGCACTGCTGGACGCCTCGATCATCGGCGCCTTCGCGGTCTCGCTCTCCACCGCCTACGCCATCGGCGACGTCTTCGGCATCAAGCACTCGCTGCACCGTGGGGTCAAGGGCGCCAAGGGCTTCTACGGCATCTACGCCGGCGTGGTCGTGGTGGCCGCCGCGATAGCCCTGACGTCCACCGACTACGCCCAGGGCCTGATGACGCAGTTCGTCCAGGTGCTCGCCGGTGTGCTGCTGCCCTCCGCCACCGTCTTCCTCCTGCTGCTGTGCAACGACAAGGCCGTGCTCGGCCCCTGGCGCAACGGCCCGAAGACCAACGCCTTCACCGCCGTCGTGGTCGGCGTCCTGGTCATGCTCTCGCTGATCCTGACCGCCGCCGTGGTCTGGCCGGACATCAGCTCGAACGCACTGCTGTGGATCATGGCCTCCTGCGGTGTCGCGGGCGTGCTGGTCGCCGGGTACTTCTTCACCTTCGGCCGCAAGGGCACCAAGGAGGACCCTCCCCCAGCCTCCGGCCGGGGGTGCCCCCATGACCGCACCGACCGGGCGAACTGGCGGATGCCCCCGCTGGAGACGCTGGAGAAGCCGGTCATGTCCACCGCCCGCAAGATCGGCATGGGCGCCCTGCGCTCCTACCTGCTGATCGCGATGATCATGGTGATCGTCAAGGTCGTCCAGACCGCCATGAACCACTGACCCGGACGCCGGGGGCGGCGGCGAACCCGAACCCGCCGCCCCCGGCCCCGACCCGGAACCCTCGACCGCCCCGCACCCGGGGAAGGAAGGAAGTACGGCCCCATGCGCCCCGCCCTGCTCCACCGCTGCCCGAGTGTCCGCCTCGCCCTCCACGACGGCGTCGAGCGCGAGTACCGCCTCGACGACCCGGGCAGCTGCCCGCACTCCGGCACGCCGAACACCCCGGCCTCCGCGTACGAGCCACGCGTCCACCTGGCCTACCTGCTGGCCTGCCAGGGCCACCGCCCGGACTGGCTCGCCGACTTCGCGGAGCTCCCGCCGGCCGCCGCGCGCCGCCTCGCCGCCCGCGCCGCCGACACCACCGCCCTGCGCCACCGCCGACCCGCAGCCTGACCGCGTCCTCTGACGCCTCGTCAACTTCTCTGCCGGTCGGTTCGCTTGCCCATGTTCATTGTCCCGTCACGGAGGTGACCAGCCATGTCCATCGTTGCCGCGTTCCAGCCCGTTCTCCCGTCCACCGACCGCGGCCGCCTGCGCGCCGCCCTCGCCGCGGTGGGCCGACGGCTGGCCCAGAGCCCGTTCGACAACTCCGTCCTGCAGGCCGTCGTCGCCCCGGCCGCCGACACGCCGACCGGTCGCCCGACCCGGATGCGGGCCAGCTGGCACACCGTGACCGACGCGGACGGGACCACCCGGCTGGTAGCCGCCTGGCACCCCGGCCGCTGACGGACCCTTTCCCGACCTTCCGAACGACCAGCCGAACGACCAGCCGAACGACCAGCCGAAGGAGCATCGCCATGGCCGTGCGCTACCCCAGGCTCGAAGCCATCTTCTCGGACCACACCCCCGCCGCCCCCGTCCGGCGGCCCGCCCCGGGCACCGTCACCGCCGTGCAGCCCGACACCGGGCTGGTGGTGAACCCCGAGCACCGCACCGTCACCGTCGACGGGCAGCAACTCACCCTGCCGTACCTGGAGTTCGAACTCCTCGCCCACCTGGTCGGCAACCCGCTGCGGGTGCACTCGCGCCGCCAGCTGATGGAAGCCGTCTGGGGCCGCCCGGACACCGGCGACACCCGCACCATCGCCACCCACATCGCCCGGCTCCGCCGCAAGCTCGGCCCCGGGCACCGGGAGGCGATCGCCACCGTCCGCCAGATCGGCTACAAGTACGACCCCCGTCTGAACCAGGCGGCCTGACCGCGACCCGCGAAGGAGGGACACCGCCATGACCGCCATCACTCCGCTCCCCCGCACCGGGAGAGGGACCGCCCTCGGCGGCGTCCTGCTCCTGCTCGTCCTCCAGGGGATCGCCGTGGGCGTGGCCCCCGCCCCGCTGCGGCTCTTCCTCTCCGGCGTGCTCATCGGCGCCTCGGTGGCCGGCCTGCTGCTCGCCCTGCTGCTGGCCCACAGCCGGCGGCGGGCGGTCCGCCCGGCGGACCGCCCGGCCGACGAGGACGACGCCCAGTGGTTCAGCGCCCGCTCGCTGGACGGCTTCCCGATGGACCAGGTCCGCCCGCTGCTGCTCGCCCCCGGCGCGCCCGGCCTGAACCGGCTGTACACCGCCTGGGTGCTCGCCACCCACGGGCGCGACCCGCAGTGGATCGCCCACCACCTCGCCCTGCCCGTCCCCACCGCCCGGCTGCTGGTCACCGCGGCCCGGCACCACGCCACGTCCACTCCGCCGTCCGGCCCGCTGTCCGGCCCGTTCGAAGGGAGGCCGCGATGATCACGGCCCTCGACCACGTCCAGCTCTCCGCCCCGCCCGGCAGCGAGGCCCTGCTGCGGGCCTTCTACGGCGACGTCCTGCAGATGGCCGAGCTGCCCAAGCCCGGCCCGCTGACCGGCAGCGGCGGCTGCTGGTTCGCCGCGGACGGCGGGCGGGTCCGGCTCTACCTCGGCATCGACGCGCGCTTCCGGCCCACCACCAAGGCGCACCCCGGCATGGCCGTCTGCGAGATCGACGACTTCGCGCTGCGCCTGTCGGAGCTGGGCGCCCAGGTGGTGTGGGACGACAGCCTGCCGCCCCGGCGCCGCTTCTACACCACCGACCCGGTGGGCAATCTGCTGGAGTTCGTCGAAGCGGTCGAGGCGGCCGGACCGGCCGCCTCGGCGGCCTGATCGAGCACCGATCACCCGGTCGAACGGCGGGCCATTTGCGTACGGACCTCAGGAGGGAGCAGACTGCCCGGGTTTGCGCGCCGGAGGTACCTGCCATGTCGTTCCCGAAGTCGGCCCCGGGCCCGTCCCGGGGCTCGCCGTCGTCCCGGACGGTGCGCCGCCTCGCCCGGGTGACCTGGGTGGACGTGCTGGTGGCGGCCGCCGTGCTGGTGCTGTTCTACCTCGCCCTGCGGGTCGGGCAGGGCACCACCGTGCGGTTCTCCACCGCCCGGGACGCCGCCGTCGACACCGACCCGGCCCGGTTGCCGTACGACGCGGCCCGCTCGCTGCTGCGGATGTTCGCCGCGCTCGCGCTCTCCGTCGTCTTCACCTTCGGCTACGCCTACGCCGCCGCGCGCAGCCGCCGGCTGGAGCGGGTACTGATCCCGGCACTGGACATCCTGCAGTCCGTGCCGGTGCTCGCCTTCCTCACCGTCGCCGTCACCGGCTTCCTCGCGCTGTTCCCCGGCTCGGTGCTGGGCCTCGAATGCGCCGCCGTGTTCGCCATCTTCACCTCGCAGGCGTGGAACATGACCTTCGGCTTCTACCAGTCGCTGGTCTCGCTGCCGCGCGATCTCGACGAGCTGTCGCGCTCGTTCGGGTTCAGCCGGTGGATGCGGTTCTGGAAGGTCGAGCTGCCCGCCGCAATGATCGGCCTGGTCTGGAACGGCATGCTGAGCTTCGGCGGCGGCTGGTTCTTCCTGGTCGCCTCCGAGGCGATCACCGTGGACGACCAGCGCTACGCCCTGCCCGGTGTCGGCTCCTACGCGGGCGCCGCGATCGCCGCCGGGGACCTCGGCAAGGTCGGCTGGGCGATCGCCACCATGGCCGTCCTCGTCGTCGGCGTCGACTTCCTGTTCTGGCGGCCGCTCACCGCCTGGGCCGAACGCTTCAAGAACGAGCAGTCCGAGGCCACCGAGGTACAGCGCTCGATCGTGCTGGACCTGCTGCGCCGCTCGCACTGGCCCGCCCTCCTCGGGCGGGCCCTGCGCCCGCTCGGGCACGCGCTCGCCCGGGCCGGGCGGCTGCTCGGCACCGACGACCGGCCGCTCGCCGTCTCCCCCGCCCGCCGGCGCGCCGGGGACGCGGCCTTCGCCGTGGTCGCGGGCGGCGTCCTGCTGTGGGGCGCCGTCGACCTCGGCCGCTACCTGGCCGACCGCACCGGCCTCGGCGTCTTCGGCGAGCCGTTGCTGCTCGGCCTCGCCACCCTCGCCCGGGTCGTCGTGCTGGTCGTCGCCGCCACCGTGGTGTGGGTGCCGGTCGGCGTCAGGATCGGCTTCTCGCCCCGGCTGACCCGGACGGCCCAGCCCGTCGTCCAGGTGCTCGCCAGCTTCCCCGCCAACTTCCTCTTCCCGCTGGTCGTCTGGCTGCTGCTGCGCACCGGCCTGTCGATCGACGTCGGGGGCGTGCTGCTGATGGCCCTCGGCGCCCAGTGGTACATCCTGTTCAACACCATCGCCGGGGCCATGGCCATCCCCACCGACCTGCGCGAGGCCATGGACGACCTCGGCGTGCACGGCCTCCAGCGCTGGCGGCGGCTCATCCTGCCGGGGATCTTCCCCGCGTACGTCACCGGCGGGATCACCGCCTCCGGCGGCGCCTGGAACGCCTCGATCGTCTCCGAGGTGGTCGGCTTCGGCGGCACCACGCTCACCGCCACCGGCCTCGGCGCGTACATCGCCCAGGCCACCGCGCGCGGCGACCACCCGCGCCTGCTCGCCGGGGTGGCCGTGATGAGCCTGTACGTCGTCGCCCTCAACCGGCTGTGCTGGCGCAGGCTGTACCTGCTCGCCGAGCGCCGCTACTCGCTCTAGCCCCCGAGGTCCTCCGCCATGCGCTTCCCCTTCGCCCGCCGCACCACCGCTGCCGCCGCTCCCGCTCCGGTGGCGGACGGCGCGGTGCTGCTGGAGGCCGCCGGGCTGACCAAGGCCTACGCCGGGGCGGACGGCGAACTGCCGGTGCTGTCCGGCATCGACCTCGCCGTCCGGGCCGGGGAGATCGTCGCCCTGCTCGGCCGCTCCGGCTCCGGCAAGTCCACCCTGCTGCGCTGCCTGTCCGGCCTCATCCCGCCCAGCTCCGGCACCGTCCGCTACCGGGGCGCCCCGCTCACCGGCGCCAACCCTGGCACGGCGCTGGTCTTCCAGAACTTCGCGCTGCTGCCCTGGCTCACCGTCCGGCAGAACGTCGAACTCGGCCTGGAGGCGCGCGGAGTACCGCCCCGGGAGCGTGCCCGGGCCGCCGACTCCGCCATCGACCTGATCGGCCTGGCCGGCTTCGAGTCCGCCTACCCCAAGGAGCTGTCCGGCGGCATGCGCCAACGCGTCGGCTTCGCAAGGGCGTTGGTCGTCGAACCGGACGTGCTGATGATGGACGAGCCGTTCTCCGCGCTCGACGTGCTCACCGCCGAGAACCTGCGCGGCGAACTGCTGGAACTGTGGGAATCCGGGCAGTTCCCGACCCGGGCGGTCGTGCTGGTCACCCACAACATCGAGGAGGCGGTGCTGATGGCGGACCGCATCGTCGTCCTCGGCTCCCGCCCGTACGGCACCATCCGCGAGACGGTCCAGGTCGCGCTGGAGCGGCCGCGCGACCGCGACGCGGACGACTTCGACGAACTCGTCGACCGGGTCTACCGGATCATGACCGGACGGCCGCTGGCCGAGCGCCCGACCGAACGGCCCGACCCGGGCGCGCGCCGCACGGTGGCCACCACCCCGCTGCCCGCCGCCAGCGTCGACGGCCTCTCCGGCCTCGCCGAGACCATCGCCCACCGCGACGGGCGCTGCGACCTCGCCGACCTCGCCGACGAACTCGGCCTGGACATCGACGACTTGCTCCCCCAGGTCGACGCCCTCGACCTGCTCGGCTTCGCCGAGATCCACGGCGACGACCTGCTGCTCACCGAGGCCGGTGCGGCGTTCGCCGGGGCGGACGTGCAGGACTCCCGGGCGATCTTCGCGGAGGCCGCCGTCGAAGTCCCACTGGTCAAGCTGATCGCCAACAGCCTGCGCGGCGAGGCCGGTTCGGGCGCCGTGGTGCGGGCCGGCTTCTTCCGCGACCTACTCGCCCACCACTACACCAGCGAACAGGTCGACCAGCAGCTGGAGACGGCGACGGACTGGGGGCGCTACGCGGGCCTGTTCGGCTACGACGCGGCGCGGAAGGAGTACGTCGCGGAAGCGGGGCGATGAGGGGCGGCCGTGGCAAAGCGGCGTCCGCTGCTGGACGGCCCCTCGCCGAACAGTCCGGACGTGCTCTTCCAGTCCTAGGGCAGCGGCAGGGCGGCCAGGGAGCGGGTGTGGGCGGCGAGCAGGTCCGGCAGGTCGCGCATGTCGTCGAACAGCACCCGGCCCGGGCCGGCCAGTCGGGCGGCGGAGTTGACCCCGCCGGTGTAGCCGAAGGCGGGGATGCCGGCCGCGTTCGCCGCGCTCAGGCCGTGCGGACTGTCCTCCACCACGACGCAGCGGGCCGGGTCGGCGCCCAGGGTGCGGGCCGCGTGCAGGAAGAGGTCGGGGGCCGGCTTGCCGCGCGGCACGTCCTCGGCGCCGCTGAAGATCCGCCCGGCGAACCTGTCGTACAGCCCGGTCAGGCCCAGGCCCCGGCGCAGCCAGCGGTGGCTGCTGTTGGAGGCCACGCAGTCGGGCAGTTCGATCCGGGCGAGCGCCTCGGTGATCCCGTCGACCGGGGCCAGCCGTTCCTCGGTCAGCCGGGTGTGCAGCGGGCGGTACTCCTCCCACCAGTCGGCGGGCAGTTCGCGGCCGAGCAGCTGCCCCAGGGCCGCCGTCTTCGCCCCGTGCGAGAGGCCGACGAACCGCTCGACGATCTCCTGCTCGCTCATCGGCAGCCCGAGCGCCGCCATCGCCACCTTGTCCACCGCGACGCCGATCGGCTCGCTGTCGATCAGCACGCCGTCACAGTCGAAGATCACCAGTTCGATCACTCCCGCACCCTAGTACGGTGGACGGCGTGGACGGGAACCCTCGGCGTGACATCGGCGACCGCGCGGACCTCGATGAGAGCTGCTGCGCCGGTTCTACGCGGCCCTAGCCGGTGGCCGGGCGGCGGACCGCCCGGGCGGCGCGGGCGGCCCGGGCGAACGGCTGCTCCGCCGGGGCGGTGGCCGGGGGCGGGCCGGCGTCGCCGCCACCGCTGCCGCGGGGCGGGAGGTCGTTCGCGACCAGGGCCGCCTCGGTCAGCAGGCCGCGCACCTCGGTCGCGCGGTAGAAGATCCGGGTGCCCTCCCGGCGGGCGACGACCAGCCCGGCCGCCTTCAGCTTCGCGAGGTGCTGCGAGGTCGCCGCGACATGGGCGCCCAGCAGCTCGGCCAGCTCGCTCACCGGCAGCTCGCGGCGGCTCAGCGCCCACAGCAGCCGGTATCGCGACGGGTCGGCGACGGCCTTCAGGACCGCGACCGCCCGCTCCGCCGCCTCGGTATCCCAGGCCTCATCCTTCGCACCGCCCATACCGGGATGGTACCGGCGCACGCCCCCCGCTCTCCCCTCGGGCCGCTCAGGGGTCGACGGGGGTCGGGGCCCAGCCCTTGCCGTCGTAGAAGTAGCCCGGCGCGCCCGTCGTCGCGACCGTGCGGAACACCTGGTTGTTGTCGGGGACGCGCACCGTGCCCTGGTGGCCGTCGCTGTTCCACTCGATCTCCAGGTACCAGGAGACGTCCTGGGAGCGGGTGGTGGCGTCGATCCTCAGCACCTGCAGGTCGGTGTCGGACACGTGGAAGGGGAAGTCGGACGGCCCCACCTTGCCGTTGTCCTTCTCCCCGGCCACGGCCACCGTCCGGGGCGCCGGGGCGTCCAGGTCGACGTTGAAGAACGCCGGGTCGATGCCGCCGCCGCAGCCCGAGCCGGGCATGTAGGCGTTCCCCTTCGGCGCCGGCCGGCTGTCCACCACGTGCACGTACACGGCCTGCAGTGCGACGGCCTTGGCGCTGGTGCCCTGCGCGGTCAGCTGGAGGCGCAGGTGCCCGGCCGGGACGCCGCCCTGGGAGGCCGCCCAACCCTCCGTCGCGGCCTGGTTCTTCGGCGGCAGCGACACCTTGCCGGGGGCGCGCGGGGTGAGGAACCACTGGCCGCAGGGGGTGCCCCAGTTGTTGCTCAGAACGTTGACGTGGAAGGGCGCCGGCGGCGCCTCGGGGGTGGCGACGGGCGCGGACGCGGAAACCGACGCGGGAGCGGAGGCGGGCGCGGGGGCGGGCGCGGAGGCAGGGGCCGAGGCGGGAGTCGAACCGCCGACGGGCTCGGCGGTCGGCCCGGCGGCCGTCGCCGTCGCCGACGCGGTCGCGGCGGCCGTCTCGACCGCCGGTCGGCCGTTGCCGCGCAGCAGGAGCGCCGAGACGACGGCCACCACGACCACGGCCGCCACGCTCGCCAGCACCCGGGCGCTCGGCCGGCGGGGGCGGCGCGGCGCGGCGACCGGGCCGGGGGCGTCCTCGACCTCCGCCTCCGCCTCCGCCTCCGGTTCCGATTGCGGTTGCGGTTCCGGCACGGCCTCCGGCCTGGGGGCCACCGCCACCGCCCCCGGCTCCCGCCGCCGGGCCGCGTCGGCCAGGATCCAGCGCCGGTGCAGTTCGACGAGTTCGGGGCCGTCCGCCCCGCACGCCCGGGCGAACCGCTCCACGGGCGCGTACTCGGCGGGGACGGCGGCGCCGTTGCAGTAGCGGTGCAGGGTGGAGGTGCTGACGTGCAGCCGGGTCGCCAGGGCACCGTAGCTGCGCCCCGAACGGTCCTTCAGTTCGCGCAGCATCGCGGCGAACTCGTCGGTCTCCACGCCCATGCCCACTCTCCCCCGCAGCGCCGGCCGGGGCCGGATCCTCGGCCGAACCCGCAGCTCACGGTACCGGCTGCCGCCCCGGCCGCCGCAGCGGCGGAGCGAGGCCCGGACGGTACTACGGATGGCGGGGGTCAGTGGGTTCACCACGGGAAGGGCCTTCTCACGCCGCCGGGGTGTCGGCGTGCGCCGCCGAGTCGGCCGCGTCCGCGACGGTGCCGCGGTAGAGGCCGAGCTTGACCTTGCCCACCTTCACCGCGGGGCTGAGCGGGAAGTTGTGCGTGGCGGCGTTGGGCATGTTCACCCCGTCCGCCAGCACGTTCAGCACGTTGACGGAGACCGTCCCGGGGACGAGGTCGACCACCGCGTACGCGGTCTCGCCGGAGCGGAGCGAGTAGGCGGGCGGGCCGCCCAGCCCGCCGGGCACCAGCGGCTTGACGTTCTTGCTGCGGTCGGCGGCCTGGGCGTCACCGAGGTCGACCTGCGGGTAGTAGCTGAGGCCGCAGGACTTCGGGCCCTGGTTGCGCACCTCGATCACCCGCTGACCCGGCGCCTCCGGCCGGGTGCCGACCTTCACCGTCACGTCCGCGCCCTGGCAGGGGTGGGTGTAGGCGTACGGGTCGTCCTCCCGGGGCGCGCCGCCGGGCTTCGCGGGGGCGGCGGTCGGCTGCTTGGGCTTGCCGCTCGGCACCGACGCGGGGGCAGCGCCGCCCGACCCCGCGCCCGGCACGGCCGGGGGCGTGGCGGCCCCGGCCGGGTCCACGGCGGCGGGCGCGGCCGGGGCCGGCGCGGAGGCGGCGGCGCTCTTGCCCGGCTGCGCCTCGCCCGCCGCATCGCCGCCGGGCCCGCAGGCGGTCAGACCGAGGACGGCGCCGAGCGCGAGGGCGGCGGGCAGGACGAAGGCACGACGAGACGAAGATGACATGGCGGATCCCCCGTGGGACGAAGAAGCGGAGAAGGTGGCCGCCGGGCGGTGGATCGACGCCACCCCGGCCCGGCGGTCACGACCTTGACCCGCCGCCCGTCCCGCCCACCAGCCCCGCCGGCCCATCCGGGACGCTGGAACGCTTCCACCCCCTGTGACCTGCGGTTTTCCACCGCCCTGGAACGCCCTGCCGGAACACCCCACCGCCCCTGGCGGGCGACCGCGGCTCCGCCGGGAACGCCGGGCGCTCCGTTCGCGACGGGTCGGCTCCGGCTCACGGGGGTGCTCGTTCCCGGCGGTCCCGGGCGACTCGACAGCAACATCTGCGCAGCTGCGCAGGCTTGTGGAGGGTGGTGCGGAGCCCCTACGGTGTTGCCCGCCGTGGTGCTCGGGAAGTCCGGTGATCCCCCCTCAGGGGGCGAATCCGGCGCGGCCCTCGCCACTGTGAACGGGAAGTGCCTCCGACGCGCCCGCAGCGATGCGGGCAGTCACCGGCGCCGTACGGCGCACGGGAAGACGAGCCGGGGGCACGCTTCGCCCTGCCCGCACGCGGGCCCGGGCGATCCACCCGCAAGCCAGGAGACCGGCCACGGCGCGCACGACCCCCGGGCACCCCGGGGGCGCCCCCACGAGGAGCTGGAGAGGCCTGCCCGTCATGACGCTCACCGACGGATCACCGTCATCCACCCTGCCGTTGCCCCAGCGCTGGCAGCGGCAGGACACCGTTCGCACCGCGACCCTCATGGCCGTCATCGTCGCCATGCACGTGGTCGCCTTCGGCATGCTGATCCTGCTGATCGCACCGAACCACTACACCGTCGGCACCCAGACCTTCGGGGTCGGCCTCGGCGTCACGGCCTACACGCTCGGCATGCGGCACGCCTTCGACGCCGACCACATCGCCGCGATCGACAACACCACCCGCAAGCTGATGGCGGACGGCCAGCGGCCGGTCTCGGTCGGGTTCTGGTTCGCGCTCGGCCACTCCAGCATCGTCATGCTGATGGCCGCCCTGGTCGCCGGCGGCGCGCAGATCGTCGGCTCCCTGATGGACGACCAGTCCACCACGCACCAGTGGCTCGGGACCATCGGCACCGGTGTCTCCGGCACCTTCCTCTACCTGATCGCCGCCCTCAACCTCTTCGCCCTGGCCGGCATCTACAAGGTCTACAAGGCGATGCGGGCCGGCAACTTCGACGAGAAGCAGCTGGAGAAGCACCTCGACGAGCGCGGCTTCATGAACCGCATCCTCGGCAAGCTGACCAAGTCCATCCGCCGCCCCGGCCAGATGTTCCCGATCGGTGTGCTGTTCGGCCTCGGCTTCGACACCGCCTCCGAGGTCGCGCTGATGGCGATGGCCGGCTCCGGCGCCGCCTCCGGCCTGCCCTGGTACGCGATCATCTGCCTGCCGCTGCTGTTCGCCTGCGGCATGAGCCTGTTCGACACCCTCGACGGCACGTTCATGAACTTCGCGTACCACTGGGCGTTCTCCAACCCGGTCCGCAAGGTCTACTACAACCTCACCATCACCGGGCTGTCGATCGCCGTCGCCTTCATCATCGGCACCATCGAGCTGGTCGGCGTCCTGCACGAGCAGCTCGACCTGAGCGACCCGGTGACCGACTGGATCGCCGACATCAGCCTGGACAACGTCGGCTACATCCTGGTCGGCATGTTCGTGGTCGTCTGGGCCTGCGCCCTCGCCTACTGGCGCCTCAGCAACGTCGAACAGCGCTGGGCCGCCCGGGTCGAGAAGGCCGAGGCCTGAGACCTCGGGCCTGAGACCTCGGGCCTGAGACCTCGGGCCGGACGCACGAGGGCCCGGCCCGGGCGGTGGGATGCCGCCCGGGCCGGGCCGTTGCCGTCCGCGTCGGCGTCAGCGTCAGCGGTCAGGGAGTGCGCTCGGGCTGGAGGGTCCAGCGGCTGTTGTCGTGCAGGTCGGGGCAGTCCCAGATGTCGAGCCAGGTGCCCTGCTCGGTGTGCCAGGCGTTCAGCTCGATGCAGCGGCCGGTGTTGGGGTCGCCGTTGCTGATCGTGGCGTTGTTGACGAAGCGGCCGTCCGGGCGGACGGTCCACTTCTGGGTGGGCGAGCCGTCGCAGCGGGCGAGCCGGACGAGCGCGCCGTTGCCGGTGGCCCCGTCCGCCGTGGTGGCGCAGAACGCGCCGGAGCGGATGGTGCCGTCGGCGCCGATGTTGTAGCGCTGGTTGGGCGTGTTCCAGCAGGTGCCGAGGGCCAGCTGAGCACCGTCGCGGGCGCCGCCCCAGGCGTCCATGCACATCGAGGGCGCCAGGTTGGAGTGGACGGAGGTGCTGGCGTCGGCGTAGCCGATCATGCTGGGGGTGCCGAAGTTGTCGACCTTGCCCTGGGTGCCGGTGCTGCTCTGCCCGGGGTAGACGGTCATCGCGTTGTTGTTGTCGATCGTCCAGATGTCCGGGTAGCCGTCCGCGTTGATGTCCCCGGCGCCGATGCGCGGGTAGTTCGCGGCGTTCACGCCGTAGCCGATCTTGACGCCGGCGTCGGGCTTGGTCAGGGCGGTGAAGTCGACGGTGCCGTCCGCCTTCCAGCCGAGCGGGTAGGCGAAGACGTCGCCGGTGGTGCGGTTGCGGGCCCACAGGGTGGTCTGGTTGGTCTGGCCCGGGTTGTTCTTGTCGGTGCTGGTGGTGACGCCGTTGGCCGCACCGGGGTTGAGCAGTTCCAGGTCGGCCCAGCTGCCGGAGACGGTCGGGATCAGCGTCGCACTGTTGATGTTGTCCGCCAGGCCGTCCGGCGAGTAGAGGAACAGGTTGTTGTTCTCCAGGGTCAGCAGCGTGGTCTGGGTCGAGATGATCTGCTGGCCCGCGGTGCCGCCGGGCTTGGCGGCGGTGGCCTCGCCCTCGGGGGTACCGAAGGCGATCACCTGGGAGACGCCGCTCCAGTCGGCCGCGCTGTAGCCGGCGCAGGGCGCCTTGGTGCCGTAGGTCGTGCAGGACGCCGGCCGGTTGAGCCCGATCGGTGTGAGGGTGTCGAGACGGCCCACCCCGTTGTTCGGGATCAGGTACATCGCGTTCTTCAGGATCGCGGACTTGTCCGTGGCCTTGGCCGGGTTGTTGAAGTGCGCGACGATCTCGTCCACGGGCTGGCCCTGGGCGAAGGTGCCGTGGTGGCTGATCTGGAAGTCGGCCCAGGTCGTGCCGTAGTCACGGGCGCCGGGCGCGGCCGCGCCGGGGGCCGCCAGCGAGGTCGACGGGTCGGCGGTGCCCCCGATGACCCGCAGGTCGCCGGTCTTGTCGGTGACGACGATGTCCGGCTTCTGGTCGTTGTCCACGTCGCCGAACACCGGCTGGGTGCCGGGCTTCCACGGCGCGTAGAAGTTGTAGACGGCGCCCTGGCTGTAGTTGCCGGCCACGTCCATCGCCCACGCGTACAGGGTGTTGGTGCCCCACTGGCGCGGCTGGTAGGTGTACGGCTGGCCGGGCTTGATCGTGTCGGAGCGGTTGCAGCCCCAGCCGACGACCGGCGTCGGGTCGGTGCTGACGCGCACGCAGGCGACGCCGGAGGCCCACAGGTTCGGGCCGGGGGCCGGGTCGTCGGCGTTGATGGTGAAGGTGCCCGAGTCGCCGGCGTACTTGGCCGGGTTCGGGTTCGGGGTGCCGGACGGCGGGAAGTCGGTGGAGCTGATGCTGACGCGCGGGTTGGTCCTGTCCACCCGGAAGTAGCACCAGGCGCTCTGCGGCGAGGTGAGCAGGCCGTCCGCGGACTGCGCGAACCAGCCGTACTGGTGGCCGTCGGTCAGCGAGCCCACCGGCAGGCTGTAGCCGGGGTTGTTGTAACTGCCCAGCCACCCGCCGTTGTTGTTGCCCAGGCTGAAGTTGGGGTCGTTGTCGTCCCACAGATGGAAGCCGGTGTAGAGCGGCTGGCCGGCCGGGGAGTAGCTGCTCGCCGTGATGTTGATGTTCTGGTTGCTGCCGACCCAGCCCGGGTTGTCCCAGGGGTGGGTGCCGCCGGAGTTGCACTCGGCCTTGCCGCCGGTGTCGGCCCAGCCGGGGGCGGGGACGGTGTGCGGGTACCAGATCGTCGGCGTGACGTCGTAGTTGGTGGTGATGCTGGGGTTGCTCGCGATCTTGTGGCGGAACTCCCCCTTCCACTCGGAGTCACTGGGGGCGATGGCGAGGGTCCACCAGGGCCAGTGCCCGGCGGCCGCCTGGTTGATCATGCCGGTGACGTCGACGGCCATCGGGCCGGTGCCGGTGATCTGCTGCCCGCCGACCCAGGTGCACCCGTTCATGACCTGGGTGCCGTCGAGGCCGCACGGCTGCTGGCTCCACGTGGTGTTCCCGTCGATCGGGGACGGGGCCGAGTAGACGCCGAGGTTGGTCGGGGTGCCCGGGCTGGAGGCGCCGTCCACCTGGGCGTTGAGGACGGAGGTGTACAGCGTCGGCGGGACTTCGGCGCCGCCGGGCGCGGTGTAGATCGCCGGGTTGACGGTGAACTGGAAGTAGGCGCGCTGACGGCCCAGGCTGCCGCAGTCCAGGTTCGGGTCCGTGCTGTGGAAGCCGCAGTAGCCCGTCGCCAGGTCCGACTTGAGGTTGAAGTTCTTCGCGTCCTTGTGGTTCTCCTGCACCTCGACCGAGCCCTGGACGGCGTTGTTGACGGCGATCAGGGTCGGGTCCAGGTACCACGGGCCGGTGCCGGAGCCCAGAGCGGCCGGGTCCGGAGTCAGCTCGATGGCCTCGCTGGTGGCCTTGGCGCCGATGGGCGCGACCTTGGCGCCGTCGCCCGGCGCGTCGGCCGTCGACGGCGCCCCCTGGGCGGCGGCCTCCTCGGCGGCCGGGGCGGAGACCGCCTTGCCCGCCTTCGGCGGCGTGGCCGCGGCCGGCTTCGAGGAGTCCCACTGCATCGGCGCGGGGGCCTGGAAGCGCACCTTCCCGCTCTTGTCGTCCTTGACGTTGATAGCGCCCTGGTCGTCCGTGGCGACGGTGAGGCCTTGGGCGCTGACGGGGAAGCGCAGTGTCTTCAGCGCCGGGTTGGCCGCCGCCTCGGGCGTGCGGACCACGACGACGTCGCGCCAGCCGCCGACCGTCAGCGCGGTCAGCTGCAGGTCGACGCCGGGCAGCACGTCCGCGTAGGTGGCGGTGGCACCGCTGAGCGTCGGCTTCGGCAGCGCGAACGGGGCGCTGACGGCCAGCTTCCTGCCGTCCTCGGTGGTGACGGTGGCCATCGGGCCGGTGCCGCCGCCGGAGAACGCCACCGCGGTGGCGGACACCGCCGGGGCGATCGTGCCGTCCGCGCCCGTCTTCAGCGTCGGGTCGAGGTCGGCCCACGTGCCGCCGCGCTTGGTGCGCACCGGATGGGCGTTGTCGGTGGTGCTCAGGGTGCCGTTCGGGTTGGCGACGGTCTTCGAGGCCGTGTCCGTCATCGCCTCCACGACGACCGGCTTGCCCGTCGACTTCGCCTTGGCGATCGCGTCGAGCATCGCCTGCTGCTGCTCGGTCAGCTTCGGGCCGGGCTTGGACGGGGTGATCGGCGGCACCGGGGACGTCGGCCCGTGCTGCGCCGGTCCTGACGGCGCGTCGGCCGCCAGCGCGGTGGGGGCGGACAGCAACGCGAGACCGAGCACACCGGTCACACCGAGCGAAGTCAGCCGAATCGCTCGTTTGTGCACCGATCGCGCTGATCGTGACGCTCGGGACGGTCTCGCCAAATGAGGCGTCATTGGCTTGTCGGACATGTCAGTTCGCTTTTCCCTCCCCTGCACCGCGCCACGGTCGACACGGTGTTCGGAGGGGAACGATGGAGCCCGGACAGGGAGTTGGTCAAACGCGAAGGCGTCTTGACGGGACATGTCCGGAATTGGTTCCCACCCGATCGGTCAAGACTTCGTAAACACCACCGGGGCGCGGTGGAACTGCCTGTTCCGCTGCTCTCGGAGTCGCTTATGTTTTGGACTCAACCACGGGACACGTGCGCCTATTTGAGGGTTACTCACTTTCATTCTCGCCGCACGGGAGGAGCAGCCGTGGCAGTTTGGCATGTCCGGAATCGGACGTCCGGCGCGGGAGGAGGCTCGGGCGGGGGCTCGGGCGGGGGCTCGGCGACACCCGGAGACGGAGGCGGCGCATTCGGTCACCGTGCAGGTGACCGACCGGGACAAGGGTGATCGCGGGCGCCGTAAGCTTCCCGATGATGGCGACGGCCGGGGAGGGCGACGTGCGGGACGGGTGGATCAGGGTGCCGGTCGGGGACGACGCCGACCGGTGGGCGACGCGCGGCGGGTGCCGGCGGGTGCTGCTGATCGTGCACAACGTCACCTCGGCGACCCGACTGCTCGACGTGGTCGGGCTGTTCCGGGACGACCTGCGGGTGCAGCTGCTCGCCACCTGCCCGGGAACCTCGGCGTTCCGCTCCGGGACGGACGAGCTGCTGGCCGCGCTCGGGGTTCCCGTGCTGCCCTGGGAGCAGGCGCTGGAGGTCGGGGCGGAGCTCGCGGTCGCGGCCAGCTTCGGGGGCCAACTCCAGGCAGTGAAGGGCAAGTTGGCCATCCTGTCGCACGGCGTTGGCTACAATAAGAGACTCGCCACACCGGACACCGGACACCGGACACCGGACACCGGACACCGGACACCGGACACCGGACACCGGGGGCGCCTCCCGTCTTCGGTCTCTCCCCCGAGTGGGCGCTCGCCGAGAACGGCTCCCCCGTCGCCGACGCCATGGTGCTCTCCCACCCCGTCCAGCTGGACCGGTTCCGCGCGTCCTGCCCGGAGGCGGCCGGGACGGCGGTGCTCGGCGGTGACCCGTGCTACGACCGGATCCTGGCCGCCCGCCCCCGCCGGAAGGCGTTCCGCCGGGCCCTGGGTGTCCGGCCCGGCCAGCGCCTGGTGCTGCTGAACTCGACCTGGAACCCCACCTCCCTGTTCGGCGACGGCGGCGGTGGCGACGGCGGCGGCGAGCAGGACGCGCTGCCGCTGCTGCTGCGCGCCCTGCCCGAGCTGCCGGTGGACGAGTACCGGGTCGCCGCCGTCCTGCACCCCAACGTCTGGCACGGCCACGGCCCCGGGCAGGTCCGGCTCTGGCTGGACGGCGCCGCCCGGGCCGGCCTGACCCTGGTCGATCCGGTGGCGGACTGGCGGCAGGCGCTGATCGCCGCCGACGCCGTCGTCGGCGACTTCGGCTCGGTCAGCTACTACGCCGCCGCGCTGGGCACCCCGGTGCTGGTCGCCGCCCCCGGCCCGACCGTCCTGGAACCGTCGTCGCAGGTCGCCGAGTTCGTCCGCGAGGCACCGCGCCTGGACCCGTACGCGCCGCTGCGGCCGCAGCTGGACGCCGCCCTCGACGGCGGCCGCGTCCCGGCCGGCCCGGCGGAGTTGACCACCTCCTGCCCCGGCGGGTCCGCCGAGCGGCTGCGGGCGCTGTTCTACGGGCTGATCGGCCTCCCCGAGCCGGCCGCGCCCGCGCTGCTGGACCCGCTGCCGCTGCCCGCGCACCAGCCGGGCCGGGTGACGGCCCCGCTGCGGGTGCTCACCGAGGTGGGCGGCGGGCCGGTGGCGCTGCGCCGGTTCGCCGCCGCCCGGTACGAGCCGGACGGCCCCGGCCACGGGCACCTGGCCGTGCACGAGGACACCCTCGACCCCGGCGCGCTCGCCCTGGCCGACCTGGTCCTCCAGCACACCCCGCCGGGCCGGTCCGCGGACCCGCGCCTGGGCACGCCCTGCCAGTGGGCGGCCGAGGTGCTGTCCCGCTACCGCTCCTGCGCGCTGGCCGCCCTGGTGACCGGGCCCGACGCCTGCACGGTGGTCGACCGGGCGGGCGGCGCCTGGGAGTTGACCACCGCCGGCCTCGACCCGGCCGCGGCCGCCTCGGCCTTCCTCGCCCGGCGGGCCGCCCACGCCGCCGCGGCGCCCACCGACCTGACGGTCCGCGTCGGCGGCGCCGTGCACCGGGTGACGGTCAGTCCGTCCGGTTGACGACCGGCCCGGTCAGACGGTCTTGAGGGTGCCGCCGTCGATGACGTGGTCGGCGCCGTGGATGTTGGCGGCGCGGTCGGACAGCAGGAAGGCGACCAGGTCCGCGACCTCCTCGGGCTCGGTGAAGCGCCCCGAGGCGATGCCGAACCGCCCGGGCAGGGCTGCCAGCAGGTCGCCGTGGCCGACGCCGGACGCGGCGGCGACCTTGCCGCCGAGCCGGTCGGGGTCGGTCCACTGCGGGCTGGCCGTGGGCCCCGGGGAGACGGTGTTCACCCGGACGCCGCGCGGCGCCAGTTCCTCGCTGAGCCGCTTGCCGAACAGGTTCAGCGCGGCCTTGGCCTCCGCGTAGCCGACCGGCGCGCCGGCGGGCATCCGGCCGTTGATCGAGGAGATGTTCACGATCGCGCCCCGGCAGTCCAGGAGGCTCGGCAGCGCCGCCTTGGTGGTCCACATCGCGCTGAACAGGTTGAGGTCGAAGAGGGCCTGCCACTGCTCGTCGTCGGTGTCCAGGAACCCGCCGACGGACATGCTCTCCGGGTCGCCCGCGCCGACGTTGTTGACCAGGAAGTCGATCCCGCCGACCGCGGCGAGCGCCTGCTCGACGACCGACCGCGCCCCGTCGCGGGTGCTCAGGTCGACGGACACGGCCGCGGCGGCGACCTCCGCCAGCTCGGGGGTGACGGTTCGGGCCGCACCCACCACCCGGACGCCCTCCGCGGTCAGCGTCCGCGCGATCGCGAGGCCGATGCCGCGACTCGCGCCGGTGACCAGCGCGGTCCTTCCGGCGATGCCGAGGTCCATGATCTGCCCTTCTCGAACGAGGAATTCTTGAACTTGAGGTCTAAAATCAGGGCGCGAAAAGGGCCACCGCCCGGGGCGCCGCGCCTCAGAGGCCGGCCAGGGCCGTGTCGATGATCCCGTACAGGGCCGGCCGGTCGAAGGTCTTGGCCATCACCCGCAGCCCCGCGGCGGTGGCCTGGAGGAACAGCGCCTGCGACCTGGCGTCGACACCCCGGTCGACGTCACCGTCCCGCTGCCCCCGCTCGATGCGGGCGGCGAGCAGCCCGACCATGCGCTCCTCGATGCGGTGCGCCGCACGGGCGGCCTCCTCGTCCCGGCCGGCGAGCTCCTCGACGGTGTTCTGGGCCAGGCAGCCACGACGGACCGGCCCGTCCAGGTCCATGTCGACGAGCAGCGCGAAGTACGCGCGGATGCGCTCCTTGGCGGTGCCCGGCCGCGCGAGGAACTCCTCGACCGTCTCCGCGCCCGTCCGGCCGTAGAGGTCCAGCGCCTTGGTGAACAACTCCCGCTTGGAGCCGAAGGAGTGGTACAGGCTGCCCTTGGCCACCCCGGTCGCCTCGGCGAGGTCGGCTGGGGAGGTGCCGGCGTAGCCCTTGGTCCAGAACGTCTCCATCGCCTGTGCGATGACCACGTCCGGTTCGAAGCTCTTCGGCCTGCCCATGCGGCGACCCTAGCGAGTATTTGACCTACGGGTCAACTAATCGGGTCGGCGCCGAGCGAGCGCAGCACCGCCAGGGGCGCGAGGTGGAAGGTGGCGCCCTGGCGTTCCAGCAGGGTGCCGGCCTCGTCGAGCAGCGGCAGGGCCTGCGGGCCGTGGCCCTGCTCGATCAGGGCCTGGGCGAGGTCGGTGAGCGCCCGGGCGGTGTTGTAGCCCTCGCCGGTGCCCCGGAAGAAGGCGACGGCCTCCTCCAGGGCGGCCCGCGCCGGGTCGAAGCGGCCGAGGCCGCGCAGCGCCCGTCCCCGGTGGCGGTTCAGCAGGGCGCGGGCGCGCGGCAGGTCGGCGTGGCCGGTGTCCTCGGCGCCGATGCCGGCGAGCAGGGCGAGCGCGCGGTCGAAGCAGTCCAGGGCCTCGGCGTAGCGCCACTGCCGCAGGCGCAGCAGGCCGAGCGATTCGACGGCGGTGGCCCGGCCGCGCAGGTGCCCGTCCTTCTCCTCGGCGTCCGCCGCCAGCAGCAGCTGCTGCTCGGCCTCCTGGTAGTCCTGCAACTCGACGAGCGCGAGCGCGAGTTGGCCGTGCATCCGGCCGGCCGTGCGGGGCGGCGAGCCGGGTGCGGCGGCGGCCCGGGCGCCGGCCCGCAGGGCGGGCAGCAGTTCGTCATGCCGGCCGGCCTTGAGCTGGACGGCCCACAGCGCCTCGACGAGCTGGCAGACCAGCTCGGGTGCGGCGAACTCCTCGGCGGCGCGGACGGCTTCGACCAGGTTGGGCAGCTCGGCGCCGAGCGCGGCGAGTGCCTGCGCCTCGTCGGGGTGGCCGTCCGGGCCGAGCACCGCGTACAGCGGGCCGAGGTGCCAGCGCTGCGGCAGCGCGGCGAAGTCGGCGGCGACGGCGAGGCGCAGCAGGGCGTCGACGGTGCGGGTGACGGCGGCGGCGCAGGCGGCGAGCCCGTCCTCGCGGACGGCCCGGGCCTCGGCGTGCCGGCGGACGACGGGGCGGTAGTGGTGCCGGCCGTCGACGGTGGTCTCCAGCAGCCCGGCGCCGGCGAGTTCGTCGAGGGCGGCGGCCGCGGCGGGCTCGGCGAGGCCGGTGGCCGCGGCGGCGAGCCGGGCGGTCAGGCCGGGCCAGGGGCGCAGGGCGCAGCGGCGGTAGGCGAGGGCGGCGTCGGGTGTCAGCTGCCGGTAGCGGTCCTCGGCGGCGGCCTCGGCCGGGTCGGCGGGGCGTTCCCCCGGGGTGGGCCCGGCCGCGGGGGCCCCGGCCAGGCCCGGCGCGGCGGCCCGCAGGGCGAACGGGTAGCCGGCGCAGCGTTCCAGGACGCCGGGCAGGGCGGCCTTGGCGGCGGCGACGGCGGGCTTGCCCGCGACCTCGGTGAGCAGGCGGCGGGCGTCCTTGTCGGCGAGCGGGCCGACCGGGATGTTCACCGCGTCGAGCCCGGCGAGCGGGCGGCGGGCGGTGATCACGGTGAAGACGCCGGCGGCGGCGGTGAGCAGCGGCCGCAGCTGGGCGGCGGAGTGGGCGTGGTCGAGGACGACGAGCAGGCGGCGGGTGGCGAGCAGGGCGCCGAACAGGTCGGCGCGGTCCTCGACGGTGGCGGGCACGTGTTCGGCCGGCACGCCGAGGCGGTGCAGGAAGCGGCGCAGCACCGGCGCCGGGTCGGCGGCACCCTGCGGCCCGGCGGCGCGCAGGTCGGCGTAGAGCTGGCCGTCCGGGAAGCGGGCGGCCTCGCGGGCGCCCCAGTGGATGGCGACGGCGCTGGTGCCGATGCCGTCCGGGCCGTGCAGCAGGGCCTGCCGGGGGCGGCCGTCCGGCTTGCGGCCGCCCTCCTTGTCGAGGGCGGCGAGCGGGCCCTTGCGGTCGGTGAAGTGGCGGGTGGAGGCGGGCAGCAGGCGCGGGACGGCGTCCGCCCCGCCGGCGCCGCCGGAGGGCACGCCGCTCATCCAGGCGGCGAGCGCGCGGGCCTGCGCCGGGTCGTTGCGGGCGCCCTCGACGAGCAGCCGGGCGACGGCGTCCCGCTCGGTGGCCCCGCCGGGTGCGACGACCTGGCGCCCGGTCGCCCGCTGCACCAGCCCGCCGAACGCCTCCCAGGCCCACTTGCCGGCCTCTCCGGCCATCGACGAACCGGCCGCCCCCAACACCCCCGAGACCGCCGAGATCGACAGCGGATCGACCATGCCCCAACCCCCAGCACCACGCGCGGCAGGCCCCGGCCCTCCGCCTACGTCTCCTGACCCCGCCAACGGTAGCGTCTGTGCTCAGCTGCGCGTTCGGCTTCGCCGGGAACGGCCGCCCCGGGTGTGGGATGCTCTGCCGCGATCCGGACGCGTGCCGGAGGCGATCCGGTCGGGATCCGGACGGGATCCGGACGGGATCCGGACGGGATCCGGACGCGTGCCGGTCACACGGTCCGTCATACGGCCTGTCAACGGGGGACGATCTTGCGAAGTGGCCTGCACCTGGCCGGACGGTACCTGCTCCAGGAGCCGCTGGGACGCGGCGGCATGGGCGAGGTGTGGCTGGGCCGGGACGACCGGCTGCACCGGCCGGTGGCGGTGAAGATCCTGCCGCTGGCCGCCGAGGCCGAGCGCGACGCCGTCACCCGGTTCCGCCGCGAGGCGAAGATCGCCGCGAACCTCAACCACCCCGGCATCACCACGGTGTTCGACATCGACGAGCACGTCGAGGAGACCGGCCGGACGCTGGTGTTCCTGGTGATGGAGCTGCTGCAGGGCCACGACCTGCACGCGGAGATCGCCCGGCACCCGGGCGGCCTCCCGATCGAGCGGGCGACGGAGTTCGGCCGGCAGATCCTGGAGGCCCTGGGCGCCGCCCACGAGCAGGGCGTGACGCACCGCGACATCAAGCCCGCCAACCTCTTCCTGCTGGCCAAGGGCCGGGTGAAGGTCTGCGACTTCGGCATCGCCCGGCTCGCCGACGCCACCCGGATCTCCT
Organism: Kitasatospora sp. NPDC094028; assembly: GCF_049543595.1. Taxonomy (NCBI): domain Bacteria; kingdom Bacillati; phylum Actinomycetota; class Actinomycetes; order Kitasatosporales; family Streptomycetaceae; genus Kitasatospora; species Kitasatospora sp. NPDC094028. Next base: position 366,123 of record NZ_JBMVFA010000003.1, read on the forward strand.
CCACCGGCAGCATCGCCGGGACGCCGCTCTACATGGCCCCGGAGCAGATCCAGGGCGGGCTCACCGACCAGCGCACCGACCTGTACGCGTTCGGCTGCGTGCTGTACGAACTGCTCACCGGCACCAGCTGGGTGGACACCGGCTCCGGCGTCGCCGCGCTGCTGTACCAGCACCTCAGCCGGCTGCCCGACGCGCCGAGCACCAGACGCCCGGAGATCCCCGGGCACCTCGACCGGCTCGTGCTCGACCTGCTCGCCAAGGACCCGGCCGACCGGCCGCCGACCGCGGCGGCGGCCCTGGCGCTGCTGGAGGGGCCGGGCCTCGCGGGCACCGGACCGGACGCGACCGTCCCGCTGCGCGGCGGGCAGGCTCCCGTCGACGCCTCACCGGAGGACCCGGCACCTCCGTCCGCGGATCCGGCGCCTCCGTCCGCGGACCCGACGCCCCCGCCCCCCACCGCGCCGGCCACCACCGCGGACGCCTCCCCGCCGCGCCGCCAACCCCGATGGAGCACCGTGCTGCTCGCCGGCGCCCTGGCACTGGCCGTGACCGGCGCGATCGCCTACGAGGTCAACCTCAGCAACACCTCCTACCCCGACGTGAACTCCCCGCACAAGGACGAGACCCCGTCCGGCACCGTCCTGGCGCAGGGGGACACGGCCAGGATCCCCTTCATCTACGACACCGGCCCGGGCACGGGCCGCGCCACCTGGGAGCGCATCACCCTGGGTGTCGCCGTCACGTCGATCACCCGCGACCCGACGCCGAACGCCCCGGCCGGATTCGACTCCTACTGCGTCCACTACAGGCTGACCAACGTCGGCAGCAAGGACATGCCCGCCCAACTGCCGATCGACGGGTACGGGACGAGCAGCACCAGCCCCGCCGACAGGTTCGGCGGCGGCCTGCTGAGCCTCGTCTCCGACCAGAACGTCCAGGGCAGGCCCGCCCTGCTGCTGGAGGGCGTGCTCTCGGACGGCCGCCTCACGAGCGAGGAGCACGCCAGCGGCCCGCACCCCCCGACCGCCGCCGTCGAGTCCCCCGGCTGCCGCCCCCACGCCCCCGGGAAGCTCGCCCCCGGCCAGTCCGGCGACCAGGGCACGACCGTCCACGTCCCCACCGGAAGCACCCTCACCGGCGCCCGCTGGACCGAGCCGACCACCGTCATCGACCAGGACAGGCACACCTACACGGTCCAGTGGAACGCCTCGCCGAAGTAGCCGGAGCAGTCGGAGCAGTCGGAGCAGCAGCGCGGCGCGGAAGCGGCGGCTCAGCCTTCGAGGTGCTCGGCGAGGTAGCCGAGCACCGGGTTCCACTGCGCGATCCGGACCTCGCCGAGCACCCCGGCCCCGCCGTACGGATCGCCGTCCACCAGCGCCCGCACCTCGGCCTCGTCCTCCGCCCGGAAGACGAGCAGCCCGCCGGTGTCACTGGTCAACGGCCCGGAGAGGACGAGCTTGCCGTCCTTCTGGAGCCGCGTCAGGTACTCGCGGTGCTCGGGCCGGATCGCCAGGTGGCGCTTGTCGGTGGTGAAGACGTACTCGACCGCGTAGTAGGCCATGGCGTGCGTTCGACTCCTCGTCGGGTGGGTGCGGAACGGCGGATCCACTGTGCCAGGCCTCGGCAGGGGGCGGAAGACGCACCACGGCGCCACCACCGGGACGACGGATCGGCCCGGACCGGCCCGGACCGCCGGGTGCGGATGGCAGGGTTCCGGCCAAGGTTGCACCGCATTCACCTCAGCTGACGGATTCACGGGATCATCACGAGATCCCCGTGCTACAACCTTCGGCGGGCCACAACTCCCGTTGTCCGCCCACCTGGTGGCGCACGTCCGCCAGCCCCGCGCCACGCCGTACCCGTCCGGCCGTCCGCCCGGTCACGACCCTTGGGAGAGCCATGTCCTCCGCACGCATCCGCCCCGTCCGCCTGTTACTCGCCGCCCTGGCCGCCGTCGCCCTGCTGTTCTCGGGCGCGGTCGCCGCGACCCCCGCGAGCGCCACCGCCAGCAGCCTCGACGGCGCCTGGGCCTGCAGCGTCCCGTCCGGGTACGTCTACGACCAGGTGCAGATGAACCGCAACTGCAGTGGCGGGGGCAGCTGGGGCTCGCCGCAGTTCCACCTGCGGACCCCGTACGACGGCCTGACGGCCTGCGTGAGTTCGCCCGGCTTCACCTACGACTACATCAGCTGGGGCTCGGCCTGTAGCCAGATCTCCGGCGTCCAGTCCAACCAGTACCACCTGCGCACGCCGTACAACGGCCTCTGGGCCTGCGACGTCCCCGCCAAGTTCACCTACAGCACGACCACCCAGAACCTGGACTGCGCCATCATCCAGGGCGTCCCGACCACCAAGTTCCTCCTGCTCGGCTGAGCCCTCCCGCCGAAGCACGGGGAGCGGGAAGTCGGCCCGGCCGACTTCCCGCTCCACCCGGGCGCGCGCCGACCGGCGCCCCGGCTCACTCCTCGCCGTAGTACCCGGCGTAACCCGCGGCCTGCCGCTCCACGGAGAAGTCCTCGAACGCGCCCGCCAGTTCGAGCTCGCGCAGCCGGTCCAGCGCCGCCGCCGCGGACGGCGAGGGGTGGGCGGCGAGATGGGCCTTGGCCGCCGCCAGCCCACGGCCGAGCAGGAGCTCGAACTCGATCGCGCACGCCGCGTCGAAGCTCGCCTCCTTCGCGCCCCAGACCAGGAGGGCATCGTCGGGCCCGCCGCCGTTGAACAGCTGCACGCAGCAGAGCTTCATCAGCTCGGTGTCGCCCTCCCCCTGCGCGCGCCGCTCGCGCTCGGTGTGCTCGCGGAGCAGCGCGCGGATCTCGTCGAGCTGCGCGCCCCCGGGCTGGAGCCCGAACCGGCGCAGGCTCTCGTCCTCGTCCACCGGCAGCCTCCCTCGATCCTCCGGAACCGGCCCATCATCCCCGACGCCTCCCCGCCTCGGACGCGCCGGCCCGGTCGGGCCGTCGTCGCCGTCTGAGGTGGGCCGTGGTCCGGCGCCGGTGAACCAGGCGCGCAGATCCGCGAGTTCGGGTGCGGCGCAGCCGTCCGCGGGAACGACGAACGCGCAGGGCAGGTCGCCGTGCTCGGCGGGGTAGCCGCCCCGAGCGGACCCCGGCGGACCGCGGCGGGTCGTCACGGACAGTCAAATGCCAAGCGGGATTCCGGATATCACCCGTCGCGCCATCCATTGCGTGCCGCAAATCGGCCTGATAACTTGAAATGTGCTCGACGGGGGGGCTCTTTCCCCTGCCGGGGAGCGAACGACTTCTCACGCCACTCCACCTGAGCAGGGGGAAGCATGCGTAAGTCAACACGAGCCTTCGCCATCGCCGCGATGGCGATCTGCGCCGGAATCATGGCCACGTCCACGGCGGCCGCGGACACCACCTCCATTTCGGGCATCTGCCCGAACAACGGCGGTTGGTACACCTCCTCCAATGTCCGGTACGTCTCCGGAAACCTGAACTACATCGGGGCCTCCTTCAGCTCGTTCCCGGACGGCATGAAGTTCCGCGTCCTCGACTCGGCCGGCACCGAGCACGGCATCATCAACGCCTCCAGCAACTTCCAGTACCTGTCCTGGGGCGACCTGTGGCCGGGCGAGTCCTTCCAGAACCAGTACGGCGACGCCGGCTTCGACTGGAGCTACCACTTCTCCGGTACGGAGTGGTACTGACCCCACAGATGAAGCAACGTCTCCGAAGGCAGGCAGCGGCCCTCACGGTCGCTGCCCTGTCCCTCGCCGCCTGCGGCACCAGCCCCGACCACGCCCGAGGGCCGAACCAGCCGGCCGTCGACGCCGCCGGTGCCGCCAGGGAGTTCACGGCCGAGGAGAAGAACCTCACCCTCGCGCCGGGGCACTCCTGGCCCCCCGATCCCACGCCGAAATCCGTCGCCGACGACGGGCACGGCATCGTCTACCAGCCCGGGTACGGAACCACCCACGCGGACCTCTTCTGGTTCTGCACGTGGGAGCGGCGCTTCGTCGATCCCGGCATTTCCGACGCCGATCGACAGGCGACACTGAACACGATGCTGACCGTCCGTTCGACCTATTTCTACAAGAACTCCCTCGAACCCGCCGACAAGAAGTTCTTCGACGGAATTCTCGACAGTGCCGGCCTCGGCGACAATTCAAAGGTGCAGACCGACATTCGCAACTGCCCCCCGGACAGTAAATGATCCGTCAAACGATCCGCCGCCGGGCGCGCATTCTCGCGGCGGTCGCGGTGGCCGCCCTCGTCGCCGTCGCTGTCTCGGTGTGGCAGTTCCGCGGCGACGCCGCCGACGCCGGCGCTCCACGGCCGTCGAGGGTGGCCGGCGCCGCCCAACCGACGGTCACGGTGACCAGGGGCGAGCTGACCGAGGTCGTCACCCTGCACGCCGTCGTCGGTGCGCTGCCCCAGTTCTCCGTCAACGCGACGGCCTCCGGGCCGCTCGCGCGGACGGCCGTCGGCCCGGGCCAGGCGGTCGCCGCGGGCCAACAGCTGTTCAGCAGCGGCGGATCCGGCGTGGCCGCCCCGGCGGCGGGCACGTTCGTGAAGTGGCTGGTGGCCGAAGGGGCTCCGGTGAGTTCCGGGGTGCCGGTGGCCGTCGTGGCGTACGCGGGATTCGCCGAAACGGCGTCGGTGCCGCCCGATGCCGCGTACCGGCTGCTGGACGGCCGGATCTCGGCGCGCGCCATGATCACCGGCGGGCCCGGGCCGTTCGACTGCGCGCTGGTCCAGGCGTACTCGGACGGCGCCGGCGCCGGTGCCGGCACCGGGAGCGGCGCCGCCGCCGGCCCGGCGGGTGCTCCCGCGGCCGGCGGAGTGCCCGTGGTCTGCGCCATCCCACCCGACGTCCCGGCGCTGGCCGGCCTGACCGGGACGGTCGCCGTCAAGAGCGCGACCGTGAAGGACGCCCTGCTCCTGCCGGTGGAAGCGGTGGCCGGGGCCGCCGCCCACGGGGAGGTCAGCCGGGTCGACCCGCGCTCCGGCAAGGCGGAGGTCGTCAAGGTCGGCCTCGGGATCAGCAACGGGACCCAGATCCAGGTCACCGAGGGCCTGGCCCAGGGTGACGTGGTGCTGGGCACGGCCCCGCCGCTGGATGCGCGGCTGCCATGAGCGCACTGGTCGCCGAGGGGATCACGAAGACCGTCCGACTGCCGTCCGGGGAGAGCCTGGACCTGCTGCGGGGCATCGAACTGCGCGTCGGAGCCGGGGAGTCGGTGGCCGTCCTCGGGCGGTCCGGCAGCGGCAAGAGCACCCTGCTGTCCGTCCTCGGCCTGCTCACCACGGCCGACCGGGGCACGCTGTCGATCAACGGACAGGACACCTCGCGGCTCGGCGACCGGCAGCGCGCGGCCTTCCGCAACCGCGAGTTGGGGTTCGTCTTCCAGAACTACTCGCTCCTCGGCCACCTGTCGGCCGCGGAGAACGTCGCGCTCCCGCTGCGCCAAGGCCTGCCCTGCCCCGGGCGGGAGGTCCGGGCCCGGACGGCGCGGGCGCTGGCGGCGGTCGGCCTGACCCACCGGGCCGCGAGCCGGCCGCGGCAGCTGTCCGGCGGCGAGCAGCAACGCGTCGCCCTGGCCCGGGCGATGGTCCGCGAGCCCGGCATCATCCTGGCGGACGAGCCCACCGGGGCCCTGGACGCCGACACCGCCGACGACGTGCTCCGGATGCTGGTCGAGACGTCCGAGCGGCGGGGCGGCGCGCTGGTCGTCGTCACGCACGACGTCGCGGTCGCGCGCCGGCTCTCGCGCTCCGTGCGCCTGGCGGAGGGAAGGCTGGTTCCCCATGTGGCGCGCACGTCTGCTGGCTGACGCCGGCCGCGACCTGCGGGCCCACCGGCTCCGCACCTTCCTCAGCGCCCTCAGCCTGTTCGTGGGGGTGCTCGCCGTCGTCGCCGTCACGGCGATCGGCGCCGTCGTCGAGGACGTGTTCGTCGCCAACGCCGAACAGCACGACGGCCGGAAGGCCACGGTCGGCGTGAGCCTGCCGCTGTCGGCCATGAACGCGGCCGTGCCCGGGATCGTCGCGGTACTGGACCACCGGGTCCGCGCAGCCGGCGGCGACTACGCGCTCGTCGCGGCCGTCCAGGCCCAGGTATCCGGGAACGCGGCGGCGACCCACGCGACGGCGGTCGACGGGTTCCGGCCACAGCGGATCTCGCTCGTCGCCGGCGACCCGGCCGCGATCCGGCGGCTGCCGGTGCTGGACGGCCGCTGGCCCGACTGCCGGCAGGCGGCCCTGCCGGGCGGGATCGTGGTGAACCAGGCCGGCCGCGACACCTACGGCGGCGTCGGCACGGAGCTCTCGGTCCAGCCGAGCCCCCTCTTCCCTCCCTATCCGCAGCGGATCGTCGGGGTGATCGCCGATGGGCTGGCCGCGCCCGAGCTGTACCTGCCGCTCCCCACGGCCGAGTACCTCCAACCCGGGATCCTCCCCGCGGACACCCCGGTCACCGTGCAGATCCACGCCGCGCACACCGGAGAGGCGGTGCTGCGGCAGGACCTGGGCGACGTCCTCACCGACCTCGGGGTCGACGGCTCCGGGATCGAGATCCGCCGCCTGGACACCGTCGACACCCTGCTGTCCGCCGTCCGGCAGACCCGGACCATGTTCGGGCTGATCGCCGCCGTCATGCTGGCGATCGCGGCGCTGGGGCAGCTGAACATCGGCCTGGCCACCGTCCGGGAACGGCACCGCGAACTCACCGTCAGGCGGGCCCTCGGCTCCACCCGGGCCCGCATGTTCGCCCTGGTGCTGCTCTCGTCCCTGGCCGCCGGCCTGCTGGCCGCCCTCGCCGCGATCGGCGTCGCCGCCGCGACCGTCACCGTCGTGATCCCGCACGTCCTCGACCCCGCCGAGGCGATCAGCCCGCCGGCCTTCCCGGTCGGATCCGCCGTCGCCGGCCTGGCCGCCGCACTCGCCGCCGGCCTGGCCGGCGGCCTCGCCCCGGCGATCGCCGCGGCCCGCGTCGACATGGCCCACGTCCTGCGCGAGTGAACAGCGGCACCGATCGGCTACGGCGCCGGCTGCTCAACGAGGTGGAACGTCCACAGCTGCCCGATCGCGTGACTCTCCGGCTCCAGCGAGACCGGCCCCTTGCCGTCCTCCGGGGCCGTCCAGCACAGGTCCTGACCGTCCAACCGGATCCGGACCCGATCACCGGATGCCGGCTGCACCGTCCACACCGCCTCGGGCCCCGCGACCGACGCGATCACCTGACCGCCCTCGTCGTGCACGTTCCGGTACACGCCGTAGACCGACAGCCGAACACGGCCGTCACCGCCCCCCACCGGCGCCACCTCCCACGCCGTCCCGATGTCACTGCCACTGCTGCGCGACGTCACCTCGACCGGCTGGAAAGCGATGCGGAGCAGGCCGTTCACCCCCGCGTTCTCACCGTTCACGGCACTGCGGATGTCATACACGCCGTCGAGAACCATCAGGACACGTCTCCGTTCATCGGAACCGGAAGGAGCTGCGCGCGGCCCGCTCGGGGCCGGTCGCAGGATTGTCGAGCCAACGAGTACCACGACACCCACCGGAAGCCCTCGATGGCGCACACCATGTGCCCTGGAAGCGATATGACGGATCGTCACATCATCGTGGAGAGCGCCGCCGGGCCCCTCCCGCTGCTCACCCGCCAGCTCGGGAAGACGCCACGCGTTCGGCCACCTCTCTCCCCCCGGCCCAACCGGGGATCAAAGCCGCCGGCGACCGATCAGCTGTCGGTGCGGCTCCTGCACTCCCTCGCGGAGATCGTCCGGTGAGAACCACCGAGCCTCCAGGATCTCGAACGAGGCCACCTCGATCCGGCCGCTGACGAACAGCGCCTCGTAGGCGACTTCGACGCGCAGCTTGTATCCGCTCTTCAGGTGCGCCAGTTCGCACACCTTCACCGTGAGCCCGGTCTCCTCCCGGACCTCACGCACGATCGTGTCTTCGAAGCTTTCCCTTGTTCGCGTAGCCGGTCGGCAGGCCCCACTGCCGGCCCTCCGGCCACATCCGGTGCTTGAGCAGCAGCACCCGGCCTTCCTCCTCGCGGACGATGCCCGTGACCCCGACCATGAACTTCGAGTGCCACAGCCAGCGAACGCGCCGATGCATCGGCCCTCGGATGATCCGCCAGAGCTTCGCAGCGATCTTCTTCACTGGTTTCGCCCCTTCAGTTTCGCCCCTTCAGTGATGGCCACTCCCGCGCGCAGCTCACCGGTCTCTGTCTTTCGCCTCGGCGAGACCGGGCGCAGCATCTACCGGAGGAGCCAGCTGTTCGCCCGGTCGTCGAGCCAGGCCTGGTGCTCGCCGTCTGGCATGACGGTCAGGCCGAACCTCGCCGGTCCCGGGCGGCCGTTGTCCAGCCACCACTGGTGCGCGGCTTCGACCTCGCCCCAGAGCCGACGCGGACCGTGCTGCCACACGGTGTACCGATCGGCGTCCCCGGTGCCGTCCCAGTCGACGGCGGCCCAGGAGCCGCCGTCCTGCGTGGCCACCCACAGCCGCGTGGCCACACCGGGCACGTCGGGGTCGTGGTGCCAGGCGTACCAGAGATCACCGAGCCGGTGCCCCAGGGCGAATTCGGTGTCGATGCCGCTGTCGGCGACCGACCAGGGGTCGAGCGTGGTGGTGGACTCGGTCGGCTGGTGGTCGTCGTGGACGACGTCCCGGAAGAGCAGCAGGTCCCGCCGCTGGGTACGCATCAGCATGAACGCGCTGTCCGGGGCGTAGCGACCGGTGGCGCCGCCGTCCTCGTCTACCGTCAGTTCCAGCAAGCCGCCGCACACCCACGGGTTGTCCCAGGGGGCCAGGATGACGCCACCGGGTTTGGTCTGGGCGATCCAAGCCGGCGGAATCCGTTGCACGGAGCAGGTCGCCAGCACCCGGTCGTAGAACGCCTCTGGGCCCCAGCCGAGGCGTCCGTCGCCGCACACGACGGTGGGGGTGTAGCCGAGTGCCTTCAGGGCTGCTTGGGCGAGCGCGGCCAGATCGGGGTCGACCTCGATGGTGGTCACGTTCGCGTCGCCGAGCCGGTGGGCAAGCAGGGCGGCGTTGTAGCCGGTGCCGGTGCCGATCTCCAGCACCCGGTCACCCGGCGACAGATCGAGCGCGTCAAGCATCCTGAACACGATGGACGGCGCCGAGGCCGAACAGGACGGCCACGCGTCCGCCGGGTCCTCGGGCTCGTGGCCGTCGTTGATCTGCGTCACCACGGGCGCATCGGCGTAGGCCGCAGCGAGCCACCGGTCGGGTTCGGTGCGGCGGTCGCACGGTTCGTAATCGTCTCCCTGGACGAGCCAGACCCGGTCGGGGAGGAAGCGGTGGCGCGGGACAGCCTGTGCGGCGCGGCGCCACTCCGGGGCGACCTCGTGCCCGAGGTGGCGGGCAACGGCCTGGAGCAGGCCGCTCGTGGCGGCCTGCTCCAGGTACTCCGGTCGGGCCATCACTTGCCGTTGCCGCCCTTGCCGTGCTTGCCGCCGGTGGACCCGGAGGAGGTGTCCGGGCTCGACTTGTCCTTGCTGAAGTCCTTGTTGCCGCTGTCGTGCTTGCCCTTGCCGCCGTCGTTGGGGCCACTGCCCCCGCCGGAGCTGCCGCCCTTACCGGTACCCCATGCCATGGAAGCCTCCTACGTGATCGTGATGGTCGCCGGAGCCGATGCCAACACGCTAGGCAGGGAGGAGAGTTGGACTCTACTCGATTCCATGGGATTGCACGGCTTCACCCGATCGCAGCAATGGCGGCCGTGATCAACGCACGAGCTTTCGGGCCGTGGACCGCCATGTCGGCCAACATGCCGAACGTGTCGGCGTACATGGCCACTTCGCTGGGCTGCGTCAGCGTGAGGTGCCCGGAGATCAGCTCCACGTTCACCTGAGCGGTGTCGAAGATCCAGAACCCTTCCACGGGCATCCGAGTACGGCGCAGCCGAGTGGGGACGATGCCGACGCTGACATTCGGCAGAGCGCTCACCGCGATCAGCCGCTCAAGCTGCGCGACCTGGGTGTCGGCGTTGCCAAGCGCGTTGCGCAGCACGGACTCCTCAAGCAGGAATGCGAAACGCCGCTGCCCCTCGTGGAGGACGCGTTGCCGTTCCATCCGAACGGCAACGGCAGCGGCCACGTCATCGACCGCCACGCGCCGCAACTGAACGGCCCGCAGCACGTCCTCGGTGTAGCCGGACGTCTGGAGCAGCCCGGGCACGAGCCACGACGAGTAAGCCCGAAACCAGTGCGTTCGCTCGAACAGGGGCAGAACGGCTTCCTGCGCCCTTCGTAGCCCCGCGCGCTCCATGCGGCGCCACTCCACCCACAGGCCTTCCACGGCATGCAGGGAGGCGACCAGGTCCGCCGTCTCGTCTTCCCGGCCGCATGCACGACACCACGCGCGCAGGTCATCGGCGGACGGCGAGGTCTTGGCGGTGGAGATCCGAGAGACCTTGGACGGATGCCAGCCGCACAATGCCGCAAGCTGCTTGCCGTCCAATCCGGCGTCCTTGCACATTTCCCGAAGACGAGCGGCGAGGACTTGCCGGGCGGCCTGGACATGAGACGAGCCAGAGGCTGACATGGTGGGTCAGGTCACCTCACAGTTCTCGTGCGGAGTGGCCCGCCACTGAGCAGATGCAACCTCACCAACTCTCCCGATGTCGAACCGGTTGCGCCTGATTGCACACGTGACTCCGGCCGTCGAACAGGGAAGGAGGGCATCCGGGGCGGGAGTCATCGGTCATCGGGCCCGCCGGGCGGGCCCGACGCCAGCTGCGGAGGCAGCTGTTCGGCTTGCCGGTTGGGGTGCGGCTGGGGTCGGGGGCAATAGCGTGGTGGGCCGGGATGGCGCTGGTGTGGCGGGAGGGGTGAGCGACGTGGCGCGAGTGGATCTGCGGTTCGCCGAGTACGTTCCGGAGCCGGGCGAGCGGTGTGCTCCGGTGGACGCGGTGGTGGCGGAGGCGACCGGGAACGACGTGCCGGCGCTGGCCGCAATGCAGGCGCGGGCGCGCGGTGGTTCGGCGGGCGAGTGGGCAGAGCGGATTCATCGGGCGCTTCGGGGTGAGCGCAGCCTGGTGATCACGGCGAAGGTGTCCGGTGAGGCGGTCGGGTACGCGAATGCAGCGTTCCTGCCCGAGCACCCCGGAGACGGCGCCCCGGCCGGCTACTACCTGACCGGCGTCACGGTGGACCCGGACTGGCGGCGTCGCGGCATCGCGGGCCTGCTGACCCGGCGGCGGATGGAGTGGATCGGAGAGCGGGACTCGGCGGCCTGGTGCTTCGTCTCCGCCCGGAACGGCGCCTCGCTCGACCTGCACCGGCAACTCGGTTTCGACCGGGTCGCGTTCGCCGCTTCGTTCCAGGGCATCGAGTTCGCCGGCGGCGGGGGCTGGCTTCTACGAGCGGACCCACCCCGTCCTGGCGGTGGCCCTTCGCTCTGAGAGCGAAGGGCCACCGGGATCAGGTGGTGTGGTGGTCGAACTCGCCGGCCTTGGCACCTCGAAGGAAGTCGGCGAACATTGCGGGGGCGGTGTGGACCACGACTTTGCCCTCGTCGGACTCACGCAGCTCGACGAGTCCGGCGATGGTTCGCACCTCGACGCACTCATCGGCAGAGCTGGAGAAGCTGGACTTCTGCCACACGGAACTATGCATGCTTGCTTTCCATTTCCTTCTTGATGGACCCGATGAAGTCTCGGGACTCTTCTTCCGAGAGCGCACAGGACCCGAATCGGGCAACCAGGGATCGGAACTTCGCCACCTGGGCCGGGGCGTCGAAGATCTGGCATCCGACGCTCGTGTCGACCTGGGCCGCATCCAGTTCGGGAGTCGGCCCCTCGGCGTACGTGAAGGTCACGCTTGAGGCCGGCACAGCGCTGACGTCGAACGGAATTACTCGGATCGAAAAGTTCGCGGAGTCTTCGATGAGAACGCCGAGCTGTTCGACGAGGACGGCCGGGCTGCTGAACCGCATGCGCAACGCCGCTTCATGGACGAACGTCGAGTACGACACTGCACCGGATCGGACGATTCGCTGCCGCTGCATCCGGAATGCCGTCCTCAGGTCGATCTCGTGCCGAGGTAGGGGCGGGAAGGTCTGAGCGAAGACGGCGGAGGCGTAGGCACCGGTCTGGAGTAGGCCGGGAATGAAAGCCATCGAGTAGGAGGTGAGCCTTCGGGCCTGGCCTTCGAACTCCGCAACGTCGATGAAGTCCTCGGACAGGGCGGAACGGTACTCCTCCCACCAGCCGGGCTTCTCGCGATCGGTGATGATGTCCGAAAGCGCAGCGATCAAGGGCTCGTTGACGCACATGCAAGCCGCAGCGACCGTGCGCAGTCGCTCCACGCTGATGCCGATCTTCCCGGCCTCCATCTGTGTCACCTGTGCCGGGCTCATGCCGACTGCGCGGCCGAGCTCGACGTTGCGGAAGCCGGCCTGCTCGCGCATCCTTCGCAGCTCTGCGCCGAGCCGCCGTTGACGGAGCGTGGGGTTCATGCGTGGAGCCATGACGTCCTTCCAAGCGGGTTCAGCCCCAGTCTGCCGCGCAGCTTGCCAGCCGGTCCATCCATGGGCGACCGGTACCACGTTAGAGGGAACATCCCGAATCTGGGTAAACGTTGATCCGTTGCTGCGCTATGGTCAATCTCGCATCGATCCGATGGATCGTCAGTAACGCCTGTTTTCAAGGGCAGTAGGCGCCTGCTGCCCGCGCACCGCAGAGCAGCCACGCGTGGCATCAACCAGCTCCGGCCTGGCCTGGCTCACGGCGACGTGTCCGTCGACCGTTCCTCTCCTCTCCACATCACCGCCTCACGGAGGCTTCCATGTGCAACCGCAACACGCCCTCGCTCGCCCTCTCCCGGCAGGCCCTGCGCTACGCGCTGACCCGGGCCGGGTGGGACTCCGAGGTCATCTTCAACGCCGAACTCGCCCTCGTCGAGCTGATCGTGAACGCGTGGCGGCACGGCGCCACCCCCGCGCCCGTCGTCCACTTCTCGCTCCTCACCGCCACCCTCCGGGTGTGCGTCGCGGACGAGAACGACGCGCTCCCCGCGCCCCGCTCCCCCGCCGGCCTCGCGGAGACCGGGCGCGGCCTGCAGCTCATCGAGGGCCTCACCCACCGGTGGGGCGTCGACCCGCAGCAGCGCGGCAAGATCGTGTGGTTCGAGCTGGACTTCGCCGCGTGAGCCACGGCAGTGCCGCCTTCCTGATCGGCTCAGCCTTCGCCGTGCTCATCGCCCTGGCGTTCGCCACCGTCGCCCTCGGTGTCATCACGGCCCTGCGGATGCCCAGGCCCGATGACGAGCACAGGCAGGAGCAGAACAACCCCGTCTGACCACGCCGCCTGCGCCGAGCCGAGTTCCGAACTCGGCTCGGCGGCACGGCGAACGCGATGTCGCCTTTCCGCCAGCGCCACGGATGCCGCTCGGAGAGGGTCGACCTGTCCGTCCGACCCCCCTCCCCGAAAGGCGCAGCTCATGCACGTCGTCCCCGGCCTCAAGGTCCTCTACTTCGGCACCCCGGTGGTCCTGATCAGCTCGCTCAACGAGGACGGCACCGCGAACCTCGCCCCGATGTCCTCGGCCTGGTGGCTGGGCCAGTCCTGCATGCTCGGGCTCGGCAACAACGCCCAGACCACCGCGAACCTGCTGCGCGAGGGCGAGTGCGTCCTGAATCTCCCCTCCTCCGCGATGGTCGACGCCGTCGACCGGATCGCGCTCACCACCGGGAAGCCGAACATCATCGACTACAAGGTGAAGCAGGGCTACCGCTACGAGCCGGACAAGTTCTCCGCCGCCCAACTGACCGAGCAGCCCTCCGAGTTGGTCAAGGCACCCCGGGTCGCGGAGTGCCCGGTCCAGCTGGAGTGCGCGGTCACCACGTCCCACCCCTTCGGCGGTCCGGACATGAACGCCACCGCCTTCGAGGTGAAGGTGCTGCGCGCCCACGTCGACGAGTCCCTGGTCATCCCCGGGACGCACTACGTGGACCCGCTCGGCTGGGACCCGCTGATCATGAAGTTCTGCGAGTTCTTCGGCGGCGGGCAGAACGTTCACCCGTCGCGCCTCGCCGAGGGCTGGAACATGCCGCACGGGCTCCAGGCGGCGACCGCCTGACCCGGAGCCCGTGACCGCCCGCTGCTACTTCAGGTGCCGGGCGAAGAACCCGGCCGCGTCCTCCCCGGCGAACTGCGGGACGCCCGTGTGCCCGCCCATGTTGGCGTGCAGCGTCTTCTCCTTGCTGCCGAAGGCGTCGAACAGGTCCAGGGACGCCTGCCGGTCATTCCCCTCGTCGTCCCACTGCAGCAGGACGTGCAGTGGAATGGTGACCTGCCGCGCCTCCTCGACGATGGCGCGGGGCACCAGACTCCCGGCGAAGAAGCCGGCGGCCACGATGCGCGGCTCGACCACCGCCAGCCGGACCCCGATGGAGATCACGCCCCCCGAGTACCCGACCGGCCCGCCGATCTCCGGCAGCGCCAGCAGCGCGTCCAGCGCGGCCTGCGCCTCCGGGACGGCCTGTTCGACGAGCGGGAGGACGAGGGCGTCGACGATCTCGTCACCGACCGGCTCGCCGGCCTGCATCGCCCGCCGCAGGTCGGCGCGGGCCTGTTCGAGCACGGGCAGCGGAGGCCGGTCACCGCATCCCGGGAGCTCGATGGTGGCCGCGGCGAAGCCGTCCGCCGTGGCGCGCCGGGCCCGCTCCACGACCCGGGCATACATCTTGCGCAGGCCCAGCGGGGGGAGGCTGAGAAGGATCAGCGGCACCGGCGCGGACGCGGAGGCGGATGCGGGCGTCCACAGGATGCCGGGGATGTCGCCGAGGGTGAATTCGCGTTCGAGGACGCCGTCGTCGAGGCGTCGCTCAGAGGTGATGTGCATGGTCGTGCCTTTCGGGAGAGCTCACAGAACGGCGCTCCCGGGCGACGACCTATCGCCCGACCGTGACCCCGGAGGGGAGCACCCATGTCGGTATTGCGTTCACGGGTACCACCTCCTCGTTCTCTCACACGGCCACCGGAAAGCTAGCAGCAGAAGCCGCACTCCGCCAACAGGTTTTCTGCGGACGCGTAGCCCGGAGCACCCTCCGGACGACGCGTCCGCCGTCACCACGGCTCTAGTTGGCGAGGCTGAAGTCGCCGCCGACCGGGGCGGCGATCTTGTCGACGCCGGTCAGCGCGGTGAGCGAGGTCACCGGGGTGCTGCTGTTGTCCGTGGTGCCGTTGCCGAGCTGCCCGGAGCCGTTGTTGCCCCAGGAGCGGACGGTGTTGTCGCCGAGCAGCGCGAGGGTGTGCTCGCGGCCGCCCGCGACCAGCTGGACGCCGGTGATGCCGGGCACCGGAACCGGGGTGATCCGGTAGTCCGTCGTCCCGTCGCCGATCTGGCCGGAGGTGTTCTGGCCCCAGGCCTTCAGCTTGTTGTCGCTGTCGGTGACGGCCAGGCTGTGGTTGCAGCCCGCCGCGATCTGGGAGACGCCGCCGAGCCAGATGCCCTGGGCATCGACCGGGGTGTAGCGGCTGATGGTGCTGTTGTCGCCGAGCTGCCCGGTGGCGTTGTACCCCCAGGCCTTCACCGCGTTGCCGCTGGTGGGCTTGCTCGGCCCGCTCGGCGGCCCGACGAGCGCGATGTTGTGGTTGCAGCCGGCCGCGATCCGGGTCACGCCGGTCAGGTTGCTGACCTGGAACGCGACGTTGCGGCTGGCCGAAGTGCCGTCGCCCAGCTGCCCGTTGATGTTGTAGCCCCAGGCCCAGACGGTGCCGTCCTCGCGCAGCGCGATGCTGTGGTTGAGCCCGGCCGAGATCGCGATCACCTTGTTGAGGCCTTCGACCCGGACGGGCACGCTGCTGTCCGTGTTGGTGCCGTTGCCGAGCTGCCCGTAGTTGTTGTGGCCCCAGGCGACGACGGTCTGGTCGGCGAGCAGCGCGAGGCTGTGCGCGCCGCCGCCCGCGATGTCGGTGACGTTGCTCAGGTTCACCACCTGGCCGGGCGCGTTGTGGCTGAACACCGAGCCGTCGCCGAGCTGCCCGTAGGTGTTGGCGCCCCAGGACTGGACGGTCCGGTCGGTCAGCAGCGCGAGGCCGTGGCCGTTGGTGGGGCCGGCACCGCCCGCGGCGATCTTGACCACCTCGGCGCTGGTCAGCCCGATCACGGAGGTGGAGGTGGTCCGGAAGTCGGTCCAGGTGCCGTCGCCGAGCTGACCGGAGCGGTTGTTGCCCCAGGCCTTGAGCCGCTTCTCCTGGGCGTGCGCGTTCCCGGCCGGGAGCGCGGCCAGACCGAGAGCGGTCAGCGCGGCGACGCCGGCGGCGAGCGTCGAGCGGAGTCGAGACCGGTGTGTGGTACGGGAGTTGGTCATGTCCTGCCTACCTTCGTGGGGAGTGGGAAGGTCACCGCGCCAGGCTGAAGCTGCCGTTGGAGGGCGCGGCCACCATGGAGACGGCTCCGGACTTGGCCAGCACCTGCACCGGGGTGGACTTGTCCTTGGTGGTGCCGTCGCCGAGCTGGCCCTTGTCGTTCAGGCCCCAGGCCTGGACGGTGCCGTCCGAGAGCACGGCCAGGTTGTGCGAGGCGCCGGCGGCGATGCCGATCACGCCGGTGACGCCGGGGATCGGCACGCTGGTGTTGCGCTGGGTGGTGGTGCCGTCGCCGATCTGGCCCTTGTCGTTGTTGCCCCAGGCGCGCAGGGTCTTGTCCTGGAGGAGCGCGACGCTGTGCGAGGCGCCGGCGGAGAGGGCGGTGACGTTCTTGAGCTCCAGGACCTGCACCGGGTAGGGCTTGTTCTGGTTGACCGCGGGGGTCGTGGTGGTGACGGTGTCGTCGCCCAACTGCCCCTTGTCGTTGAGGCCCCAGGACATCACCGAGCCGTCCGCGAGCAGCGCGAGCGCGTGCGAGGCGCCGGCGGCGATGCCCTTGACGGTGGTCAGCTCGGGGATCACCATCGCGGTGGTCCGGGTGGCCGGGGACGGGGTCGGCACGGGGTCGGTCGACTTGGCGGGCCGCTGGGTGACGCCGAGCTGGCCCTTGTCGTTGTTGCCCCAGGTCTTGACGGTGCCGTCGATGAGCAGGGCCATGCTGAAGGCGTCACCGGCGGCGATCGCCTTGACGCCCTCCAGCCCGGCGACCGTCACCGGCAGGTTCGCGTTGGTGGTGGTGCCGTCACCCAGCTGCCCCTTGTCGTTCAGGCCCCAGGCCTGGACGGTGCCGTCCTTCAGCAGGGCGAGCGCGTGCGCGCCCCCGGCCGCGACCGCCTGGACGCCGCCCAGCCCGGCCACCAGCGCGGGCACCGCCCACTCGTCGGTGGTGCTGGTCACGCCGTTGCCGAGCTGGCCCTTGTCGTTCTTGCCCCAGGCCTCGACGGTGCCGTTGGCCAGCAGCGCGAGACCGAAGCCGGTCGCGGTGGCGGCGGCCCCGCCGGTGCCACCGGCGGCGACCGAGTTCAGCTCGGCGCCGGACAGTCCGACCACCGAGGTCGGGGTGAGCCGCTGGGTCTTGGTGCCGTCGCCCAGCTGACCGTTGGCGTTCATCCCCCAGGAGCGCAGCCGCAGGTCGTACGCGGAGGCGGCGGAGGTGGGCAGAGCGACGGTGCCGAGCAGGGCCAGGCTCGCGATCAGGGCGGGCACGGCGGCCGCGGGCAGCCGGCGGAACTTGCGGTGCAGCGGGTGCATCTCTTCCTCACGTTCGAAGGGCAGCAGGGCAGGGGGATGCCCGGCGGCGGCAGGAGGGTGCCGCCGCCGGGGTCGGCGGTGCGGGTGGGTCAGAGGTGGGGTGGGTCAGAGGTGGGGGTGGGTCAGAGGCAGGGCCGGGACGGGACGGCGCGCCGGACGGGCTCGCCCGTGACCAGGCCGGGCGGCGGCAGCGGCCGGTGGTGGGGCCGGTCGGCGTCGTCGCCGGCGCAGGGCGGCACCGGGCGCACGACACCGGGGGCCACCGGGGCGACCGCGACGGCCGGGGTGACGCCGAGCAGCGGCAGGGCGAGGGCCAGTAGCAGCGGGCAGGCCGACAGGCCTCGGGCGGAGCGGGAAACGGGTGACATGACGCCCCTCGTGGTCCGGCCGCGCGGCACCCTGGCCGCGCGGCCGTGGCTGGAGGTGGAGATCGGATCGCCGGAATGCCTCCCCCGTCACCAGAACGACCGTGCGGTTCCGAACGGCTTTCCACACAGTCGGCCCAGCCGGATCGTTCGTCTTCGCCCTATCGGACCGTCAGTGGTTGCGGTCCGTGATCAAGGCCCGAAGCATGGACGACCGGGACCAGTTGACCGCCACCTCACCATGACGCAAGTGCCTTGCCTCGATGCCGATTTCAGTGGGAGAGACCCGTGTTGCAAACACAGCGAGCCAGACTTCTCGCCGTCACCCTGGGTGCCGCCGTCGCCCTGGCGACCCCGGCACCGGCGGGGGCGGAGGACACCCAGCCGGCCGTGGTGCCGAACGGGACGTTCTCCTCGCCGACCGCTCCGGCCAACGGCTGGACCGGGGCCGGCATCGACAACTGGACCGGCGACACCGGGATCGCTTCCTCCGGCCGCACCGCTCACCCCAAGAGCCTCCAGGCCGCCTCGCTCCACTGGGGGAGCAAGGCGGTCCCGATCAGCACCCGGGTTCGCGGCGTGCGGGCCGGTTCCACGGTGACGCTCAGCTGGGACGACAACCCCGACAGCTGTGTGCCCCAGGGCGCCACCAAACGGACGTACACCATGACGGTCGCGGGCGCCGCCAACCAGCCGGGCCAGTTCAGCACCAACACCCCCACCGGCGCGGCGAACTGGTTCATCGGCCGCACCTACTCCTTCACCGCCGCCGAGGACGCCCCGCAGATCACCTTCACGTCGACCAGCACCGACTACCTCAACTGCGCCCTGTTCATCACCAACGTCGACGCCAAGCAGACCGCCGCGCCGCAGCAGCCGCCCGCGCAGGACCCGTGCGCGGGCGACGCGGCGAACAACCCGCAGTGCAAGAACGTCGCCGACAACAAGGCCCAGATCGACAAGTGCCCGGCCGACAACCGGGATTGCCTGGCGAGCGTGGCCGGGGACGGCAAGGCGGAGAAGGACGGCATCGCCGACGAGAAGCAGACGCTGACGGACTTCAACAAGGTCCCCCGCGACCAGAAGCCGAACGACGCGGCCGCCGGCCTGTGCGCCCTGCCGAACGCGCTGACCGACGTCCCGCCCGGCAACACGGTCGTCCCGCCGAGCGACTGGTGGTACTGCTGATGCGGCGCCGACTCGGCTGCGCCGTCGCGACGGTCGGCCTGGCGCTGGCCGCCGCGCCGCCCGCGCGGGCCGCCGACACGGTGGACGTCCCGGTCCTCAACGGCACCTTCGCGCAGCCCGTCGCACCCGACAACGGCACCGCCGCCGGGCACGCCGACTGGTCGCCGGAGAACAACGGCGTGGTGTTCGGCAAGGCGCTCGCCCAGCACCCGCAGGGCTACCAGGCGGCCTCGCTGAATTGGAACGGCGCCCCGCTGGTCCTGCGGACCCGGCTGTGGGGCGTGAAGGCCGGCTCGCATGTCACCGTCAGCTGGGACGACAGCCCGGGCGTGGACCGCCGTTGCACGGCCGAGCAGCTCCAGGGCGGCCAGACGTACAACGTCGCGCTGATCGCCGCCGGGCCGGTGCCGGACCCGCAGATCACCACCAAGGGCACCGACACGGTCGGCACCGCCAACTGGACCACCGGGCGCAGCTTCGGCTTCGACGCGCCCGAGGACAACCCGATGGTCTCCTTCGAGTCCGCCGAGAAGCGCGACTCGCTCTCCTGCGGCCCGCTGATCACCAACGTGACCGCGAAGCAGACGCCCGCGCCCGTCGACCAGAAGGTCCGCAAGGAGCAACTGCCGGGCCCCAAGGGCTACAAGGGCAACGAGCCGCTGGAACCGGGCATCGTGGTGGACGACTGCGAGGGCGCCGCCGCCAACTGCACGTTCACCGTGGACAAGGGCTCCTCCTACCAGTACTACGGCCAGACCCGGATCGTCGGCGAGGTGTACCTCAACTGCAGCCGCAACGCCATCGTGGACGACCGGAAGATCACGGTCACCGAGCCGCCGTACGACAGCCTGACGCAGTACTACGCGCTCAAGGGCACCCCGCTGGTGCCCAGCCGCTCCGACATCTCGCAGAGCCGGCCCAACCTGGCCGGTCAGGCCGCCGCCGGGTTCAGCGCGGCGGGCGGCAACGCGGCGGCCGTGTCCACCAGCAACCCGCTCACCTGGAGCCGGACCAGCACCAAGGGCCTCAACCCCACCATCCAGCCGGGTGAGGTGAGTTGGATCGAGGTGCAGCCGGCCCGCGAGCGGGTGGCGGGCACGTTCGCCAACGCCCGCAACACGTACCGGCTGGACGCGGTCTTCGACGTCCCGGCCACCGCCCTGCCCGACCGCTACTTCCAGCGCACCGGCCCGTTCACCGACGTCGAGCTGCAGCGCTGCGCCGCCGCCCGGCCGACCGCCGGCACGCCGGACAACGGGGCGAACCCGGGCAACCGGCTGGTCACCGTCGACGCGCCGCCGGCCGGGGTGCGGGTGCGCTCGCTGCCGCTCGATCAGCGATAGTCGCACACGACCTGGCCGCCTGCCCGAGGATCCGGGCAGGCGGCCACGATCTCGGGCGGCGGGTCAGGGCAGCGCCGCCCAACTCCCCCCGGGCGTCAGCCGGTACTGCTCGACCGGCCGGGCACCGTCCGTGCGCGGCGGCGCCTCGATCAGGCCGGCCGGCAGGGACCGCCCCGGCGGCCGCATCGACAGGCACTTGTCCGTGGCGCTGAAGGTCTGCGCGACGACGGTGCTGACGTTGGCGGTGGACGGGCTGTCCACAACCACGTTCTTGATCAGCTTCGCGGCGCCGTCCACGCTCAACTCGCCCACGGTGCGGGTCATCGCGTTCAGCGCGCCGAACTGCAGCTCGTCGCCCGCCTTCACGGTGAACTTGACCTGGGTGGTCTCGGTGACGACCTGCTGCCACTCGTGCGACCAGGTGGCCTTGAAGGCGGACTGGAAGCTGGCCTGGGCGCTGAGCTTGAGCGCGGCCGAGCCCGTTACGCTGCCGCTGACCGTCACGCTCCCGCCGTTGCTGACCTCCGAGTTCGGGCCCTTGTCCTTCGGAGCCGTGATGTCGGTGTGGCTGACGTCGGTCTTGTTGCTGCCCGCGATGCTGCCACCGACCGTGGTGGTGTTGTCGATCGTGCCGGTGATGGTGGCGCTCCCGGAGATCTCCCCCGAGATGTTGTCCTTGGTGCTGGACTGCAGCACCACCGTGCGCTCGACGCTGATCGGCTTGTTGGTGCAGTTGATCGCCGCGTTGCCGACCGAGACCACGCCCGTGGTGAACTGCCGGGACAGGCCCGGCAGGACGCGGAACGAGCAGCCGTAGTCCTGCCCGCAGCCGTGTGCGAGCGCCGGGGCGTCCGGCAGCGGGGTGTCGCCGTCGAAGGCCTGCGCCTGGGGCGGTTCGTCGGGCACGGACTCCGCAGCGACGCTCTGCCCGGCCCCCAGGGCCAGGGCGGTCAGGGCCGCGGACAGGACCCACAGCTGCCGCTTCACCGCGCCCTCCAGGCGCCCTCGGCGGTACGGACGAAGACGGCGTCCGGCACCCGGCCGGGCTCCACCGGCGGGAGCTCGACCAGGCCTCCCCCGGCCCGGCCCGGGGGCCGCAGCGACAGGCACTTGTCCGGGACGGAGAAGGTCTGCGCGACGATCGAGCTGGCGGTGACGAGCGAGGGGCTGTCCACCGTGACGTTCTTGATCAGCTTGCCGGTGTTGTTCACCGTCAGCTCACCGGCGGCCCGCGACATGGCGCTCACCATCCCGAACTGCAGCTCGTCGCCCGGGCTGACGGAGAAGGACACCTTCGTCGACTCGCTCGCCTGGGCCTGCCACTGGCGCGCGAAGGCGGCCTTGAAGGCGGACTGGAAGGTGGCCGAGACGCCGAGGTGGAGGGCGTTCGAGCCGTTCACCGTCGCCGTGACCCCGGCGGTGTTGCTGGTCACGTCCTGGGTGGTCGGGCCCTTGTCCTTGTTCGGGCCCCACTGGGTGATGCCGTTGGTCATGCTCGGTGCCACGCTCGCCTGGCCGGAGACGGTGACCGTGACGTCCACCCCGCCCTGCAGGCTCGCGCTGCCGGAGATCTCGCCGCCGATGTTGTCGGTGCTGGTGCTCACCAGGGTGACGGTGCGGTTGACGTCCATGTCGCCGTTGGTGCAGTTGATCGCCGCGTTGCCCACCGACACCACGCCGCTGGTGAACTCGCGCGGCGCCCGGTCGTACAGTCGGAAGCGGCACGCCGAGGGCTGGTCGCACCCGCTGGTCACCTCCTTGGTGGAGGCGAGCGGCTTGTCCCCGTCCATCGCCTGCGCCGCCGGGGGCGGCGGCGCGCCGCTGTCGTCCGCCGCACCGGCCGGGACGGCGAACGGGACCAGGACGGCTATCGCCACCCCGGGGACCAGCAGGGTGACCCGGGCGGCGCGGCGCCACGGCGGCGGGCAGGCGGAAACGGCCACGGATACTCTCCTCGTTCGTCGGACGGCGGCACTTCCCATCCTCGGCGAGGGGCGCATCGCGGGCGAACGGTCGGCCGCCGGGCGTGCGCCATTCGATGGCACGTCACGCCCGGACGCCCCTGCCGTCAGGCGCCGACGCGCAGGACGAACTTGCCGGTGGAGTCGCGGCGTTCGAGGATCCGGTGCGCCTCGGCGACGTCCGCAAGGTCGAGTTCGGTGGTCTCGATCCGGACAGCGCCGCAGGCGAGCAGCCGGGCGGCCTCCTGCAGGTGCCCGTGCACCAGCTCGGGCCGCTGGTCGATCGACACCTCGCCCGGGCCGGGCTCGGGGACCTCCAGCTCGACGAGGGTCAGGACCTCGGGGCCGCCGTAGCCGTCGAACCGAACTGCGCGCATGGGAAAGCCTCCTGGCTGCGGGAAGGGGACGCCCGACGCTCCCGCCGGAGCGTCAGGCATCGAGACAGTATCAGGGTTCGTATTCAACTTTCGACACTGTTTCAGCCTTGACCTCTGCGACGGCGGCGGGCTAGCGTTCCGTCCGCCAAGCATCAGAACCCTGACACCGATCAGGGATCTACGTCGATCTCGGAGTCGCCCACCCCATGAAGAGCTCTCCCCGCACCACGCTCGCCGCGGTGTGCCTGGCCGGCGGCCTGCTGCCCGCCTCGCTCACCGGCGCCTCGGTCGCGCTGCCGAAGATCGCCACCGACCTGGGCGCCGGACTCGGGCCCCTCCAGTGGGTGGTCAACGGCTACAACCTGACCTTCGCCAGCTTCATGCTCGCCTGCGGCGCCCTCGCCGACCTGCTCGGCCGCCGCCGGATGCTGACCATCGGCATCACCCTGTTCGGCCTGTGCTCGCTGGTCAGCGGGCTCGGTGACGACATCCACTGGCTGGACGGCGCCCGACTGCTGGCCGGCGCCGCGGCCGCCGCCGTGCTCACCTCCGGCAGCGCCGTCCTGGCCGCCACCTTCTCCGGCCCCGCCCAGGCCAAGGCCTTCGGCGTGCTCGGCTCCTCCTTCGGCGTCGGCCTCGCGCTCGGCCCGTCCACCTCCGGACTGCTGGTCTCCGCCTTCGGCTGGCGCGCGGTCTTCCTGCTGCACGCCGCGCTCGCACTCGCCCTGCTGCCCGCCCTGCCGCGGATCGCCGAGTCCCGCGACCCGGACGCCCGCGGCGTCGACTGGGGCGGCACCGTCACCTTCACCACCGCCCTCGCCCTGGCCACCCTCGCCATGGTCGAAGGCCCGCAGCGGGGCTGGACCAGCCCCGTCACGCTCGGCCTGCTGGCCGGCTCCGCACTGCTGATCGCGCTCTTCGTGGTGGTCGAACTCCGCCAGGAGCGGCCGATGTTCGACCTCTCGCTGTTCTCCCGGGGCCGGTTCACCGCGATCTGCTGCGTACCGGTCGCGCTCGCCTTCGGCTTCGTCTGCCTGCTGGTCTTCCTGCCCTCCTACTTCATGGGCGCCGCCGGCTTCAGCAGCACCGGGGCCGGCGCCGTGATGCTGCTGCTCACCGCACCCGTGCTCGTCCTGCCGATGGTGGCCGGGCACCTCGCCCGCACGATCCCGGTCCGCACCCTGCTGGCCGTCAGCCTGCTGCTGGTCGGCGGCGGCGCCGCCTGGCTGACCACCATCCATCCGGGCATCGGGGCGGCCGGCCTGGTCGGACCGTTCCTGGTGATCGGCACCGGCGTCGGCATCTCCTTCGGCCTGCTGGACGGCGCCGCGATCGGCTCCGTCCCGCCGGAGCGCGCCGGCATGGCCGCGGGCATGTTCAACACCATGCGCCTGGCCAGCGAGGCCGTCGCCATCGCGGGCACCGGCTCCGTCCTGGTCAGCCTGATCGGCTCGAACCTCTCCCCCGGCCTCGCCGCCCAGGGCGACCCCTACCCCGGCACCGCGGACGAACTGGCCGCCAAGGTCGCCCAGGGCGACCTGGCCGGCCCGGAGGCCGGCGTGGCCGCCGCCGGCCGGGAGGCCTTCCACGGCCTGCTCGCCGAGGGCTACACCGACGCGCTGCGCACCGTGCTGTGGATCCTGGCCGCGGTGGCCGCACTCGGCGCGCCGCTGATAGCGCTGCTGCTGAAGGAGCGCGCGAAGCCGGCGGCAGAAGCCGTCGAGGCCGATGGGCCGGTCGAGACCGCCGAGGCCGGCGAACCGCTCGGCGCCGGGCGCTGACCCCGCCCCGCCGCCCCGGGCGGGCCGGTTCGCCCGCAACCGCTTATCAGCCCACTGATGTAGGGTAACGCTCGAACAATCCGCTCCGGGGCAGGCAGGGATGCGATCACTTTGACAGGAACCAGCTCCGACCGGCCGAACCCGGCCGCGCCGCTCGACTTCCACGACCGCCTCGGCCACGCCATCAAGCGCGCCGAGCAGGCGCTGATCGGCGAGAAGACCCGCGTGCTGCGCACCGTCGACCTGACGGTGCCGCAGTACGTCACCCTGCTCGTCCTCCAGCAGTCCGCCGGGATGTCCGGGGCGCAGCTCGCCCGGGAGTGCATGGTCACGCCGCAGACCATGACGACGATCCTGACCAACCTGGAGACCAAGGGCCTGATCACCCGCGAGCCGTCGAGCGTGCACCAGAAGGTGCTGGTGGCCAAGCTGACCCGCTCCGGCCGCGCGCTCACCAAGAAGGCCGACGCGCTCGCCCGGGGCGTCGAGGAGCGGCTCGCCGAGGCCTTCGACGAGGCCGAGCGGGCCCAGCTGCGCGAGCTGCTGGACCGCTCGACGGCGGCGCTGCGCCGGGCGGAGGACGCCCGGTGACAGGCAGCGTCCTCCTCCTGGTCGACCTCCAGCACTGGATCGTCACCCGCCCCGTCGCCCCGCGCCCGGGCGCCGAGGTGGTGCGCGCCGCCGCCCGGCTGAAGGCCGCCTTCGAGGCGGCCGGGCGGCCGGTGGTGCTGGTCCGGCACGCCCGGCTGGACGGCAGCGACGGCGGCCCGGACTCGCACTTCAACCGCTTCGCCGAGGAGGTGACGGCCCGGCCCGGCAACGAGGTGGTCACCAAGTACACGATCGACGCCTTCGCGGGCACCGACCTGGAGGCGCGGCTGCGCCGGCTCGGCGCCACCGGCCTGGTGGTGGCGGGCATCGCCACCGAGTACGGCGTCGGGGAGACCGTCCGCAGCGCCGTCGCCCTCGGCCACCCGGTGACCGTCGTCGAGGACGCCGTGTCCGCCCTCTCCGCCCCGGCCCACACGGCCGCCCTGGCGGCCCTGCGCGGGCTGGGCGTCACGGTCGCGTCCACCGACGAGCTGATCGGCGCGGCGGACCGACCGGCACGACGGACGGACCGTCACCAGGTGCAACTGCACACCGGATCAGGACACTTCCGCCGCGTATAGTCGGACGGGACGCATTCACCCCCGGGCCGGAGGATTCACGTGACCGCTTCGCACTCTGATCAGGTCATCGCCGGCCAGGCCATGTACAACCCGTCGACACTGCGGCTGTACGACTTCGCGGCCTTCCAGCTCAACTGCCGCTTCCTGTTCCGGGTCCCGGTGTCCGAGGTGGTCGGCCTGTTCGACCGCAACGTGTCCGCGAAGCACCTGGACCTCGGGGTGGGGACGGGCTACTTCCTGGACCACTGCCGGACCAACCCGGGGCAGGCCATCACCCTGGCCGACCTGAACGAGCACTCGCTGGACCACGCGGCGGCCCGGCTGGCGCGCTTCGACGTCACGACCGTGCAGGCCAACGCGCTGGAGCCGCTGCCGCTGCCCGCGCGGGAGTTCGGCTCGGCGTCGATGAACTTCCTGCTGCACTGCGTGCCCGGCGACATCCGCGAGAAGGCCGTGGTGTTCGACAACGTCGCGGCGTGCGTGAAGCCCGGCGGGCGGCTGTTCGGCGCCACCGTGCTCACCAGGGGCGTGCCGGTGAACCCGCTCGCCAAGGTCATGCTGGCGGCGTGGAACAAGCGCGGCATCATGCACAACGCCGCGGACTCGCTCGACGACCTGCGCGAGGTGCTGGCCGCCCGCTTCCCTCGGCACAAGCTCGCCGTGCGCGGCTGCACCGCCCTCTTCGAGGCCGAGGTGCCGTAGACCCCGAAGCGAAGAGACGGGCCCGAACTCCCCCGCCACGGCGGAGGGTTCGGGCCCGTTCGCACGTCAGGTGCGGCGCGGCACCGGGATGACGTAGCGGCTGAACACCAGGTCGCGCAGGACGTCGTCGCCGCCCTCCACGATGGAGATGTAGCGCATGTCCCGCATCAGCTTGCCGATCGGCGACTCGTCGGTGTAGCCGAGCCCGCCGAACATCTCCGAGCCGACCGTGGCGATGTCCCAACCCGCCTGGCCGCAGAACATCTTGGCGGTCAGCGCGGACTTCAGGGTGCCCTGCCGGTGCCACAGGTCCGCGGCGTTCGGGTTCGCCATGATCGCGTCGTAGTCCCGGGCGGCGCGCAGCAGATGACTCTTCATGACGTCGATCTGCATCTCCATCTGCCCGAGCTTGGCCGCGAACACCGGGTTCTCCAACAGCGTGCCGTCACGCAGCGGCTTGGTCTTGGCGTAGGTCATGCACAGGTCGCGGATCCGGCGGGCGATGCCGAGCCCGGTGGTGGCGATCAGGATCCGGCTGGCGTTCAGGCCGATCTCCAGCAGCCGCAGGCCCGAGCCCTCCAGCCGGTTGGCCACCGGCACCCGGCAGCCCTTCAGGCTCACCTGGTAGCTGTACGAGGCGCGCACGCCGATGACGTTCCAACGCTTCACGACCTCGATGCCGGGCGTGTCGCGCGGGACGAGCACGGCGTGGTGCACCTCCGGGTCCTCCGCCGAGCGGCCGACGACCACCAGGAAGTCGGCGAAGTCGGAGTTGGTGGAGATGAACTTCTCGCCGGTGATGACGAGTTCGTCCCCGTCCACGGCCACCACGGTGTCGATCTTGCCGAGCTCGCTGCCCGCCACCCGCTCACTGCCCGGCGTCGCGCAGAACGAGCCCCGCTCGCCCATCGCCCCCAGGTACTGCTTCTTCAACTCCTCGGATCCGTACAACTGCACCATGCTGGTGCCCAGCACCGAGATGAACAGCGTGAACGCCACCCCGGCGTCCCCGTAGGCGAGTTCGTTGACGATCTCGACGCCGTCCGCGAGGCTCAGGCCCCGGCCACCCAGCTCCTCGGGCAGCCACCAGTTCGCCAGCCCGGTCTCCCGGAACCGCTCGTAGACATCCGAGGGCTTGTCCTGGAACGTGTCGAACTCGGCGTGGCGGCCGTCCAGGTGCTCCTTGACGAACGCGCGTACGGCCTTCAGGTCTTCCGGCTTCATGCTCTCCACTCTCGGGTCGGGCGGGCTGGCGGCTCGCAGCCTGTGCTCAATCGGAGATCGCGCGCTGCACGAGCGCCTCGATGTCGAGGTCGTCGATCTCGTCGAAGTCGTCCCCGTCGTCGAACTCGTCGTCCGGCAGGTCGGCGGCGGCCTCGTCGGCCTCCGGCTCGGGGAACAGCAGCTCCCGGACACGCTCCGCCAAGGCGGCGGGCGTCGGGTAGTTGTAGATCACCGTGGCCGGCACGTGCACGCCGGTGTCCGCCTTGACCTGGTTGCGGAACTCGACGCCGCTCAGCGAGTCGAACCCGATCTCCTGGAACGACATGTCGGCGTCGATGTCGTCGACGGACGCGTAGCCGAGGACCGCCACCGCCGTCTCCAGCAGCAGCGTCACCAGCTCCTCGCGCTGCGCCTCGGGCGCGAGGCCGGCCAGCCGGCGCGCCATCGGCGACAGGCCGTCCGCCTCCTCGGCCGGCTCCTCGGCGGGCCGCTCCACCGCGACCGGCGCGGCGGACACGGCACCTGAGCGCAGCACGGTGCGCAGCAGCTCGGGCACGGTGTCCTGGCGCAGCGCGGTGCGGTCGACCTGCACCGGCAGCTGCAGCGCGTCCTCCGAGCCGAGCGCGGCGTCGAACAGGGCGGTGCCCCGGTCCGCCGTCAGCGGCGTCATGCCGTGGCGGCGGAAGCGGGCCAGGTCGGCCTCCCCGAGGGTGCTGGCCATGCCGAGCTCCCACGGGCCCCAGGCCAGGGCGAGCGCGGGCAGGCCGGCCGCGGCGCGGTGCTCGGCGAGGGCGTCGAGGAAGGCGTTGGCGGCCGCGTAGTTGGCCTGGCCGGCGTTGCCGACCACGCCGACGACGGAGGAGAACAGCACGAAGGCCGACAGGTCGAGGCCCTTGGTCAGCTCGTGCAGGTGCCAGGCGGCGTCGACCTTGGGCGCGAACACCCGGTCGATCCGGTCCGGCGTCATGGTCTCCACGGCGCCGTCCGCGAGCACGCCCGCCATGTGCACCACGGCGGTGAGCGGGGCCTCGGCCGGGATCAGCGCCAACTGCTCGGCCAGCGCCCCGGCGTCCGAGACGTCGCAGGCGGCCTGGCCGACCTCGGCGCCCAGCTCGGTCAGCTCGGCGGCCAGGTCGGCGGCGCCGGAGCGGCTGAGCAGCAGCAGCCGGCGCACCCCGTGCTCGGTGACCAGGTGGCGGGCGAACAGCGCGCCGAGGCCGCCGGTGGCGCCGGTGAGCAGCACCGTCCCGTTCGGGTCCCAGGCCGGCCGGGCACCCGTCGCGGCGGCCGCCGGGACGAGCCGCGGGGCGTAGACCCGGCCCTGGCGGACCACCAGCTGCGGTACGGCCGGGTCCAGGGTCTCCAGGGCCCGCAGCGACTCCTCGGTGCCGTCGGTGTCGACGAGGACGAAGCCCTCGCCGTACTCGACCTGGGCGGAGCGCACCAGGCCCCGGACGGCCGCGAGGGCCAGGTCGGGCGTCTCGCCGGGGAGGGCGGCCACCGCGCCCCGGGTCACCACGGCCAGCGGGCGCTCCTGCGGCTCGGCGAGCCGGCGCTGCACCAGCTCCAGTGCCGCGTGGGCGCTCGCCCGCACGGACGCGGGGACGTCGCCGCCCGCGCTCGCCTCGACGTGCACCAGGTCCATCGAGCCGGAAGCGTCCACCGGGCCGGCGGCCCGCTCGGCGCCCTCCTCGACCGGCGCCCAGCGCACCGCGAACAGCGAGTCGGCGACGGCGCCGCGGGCCAGCTGCGCCGCCGAGGCGGGCATCAGGGCCAGCGAGTCGACGGTCAGCACCGGCGTGCCGTCCGCCGCGGTGATCGCCACCGACACCTCGGCGGCGCCCAGCCGGGCGACCCGCACCCGCAGCCGGCCGGTGCCGCGCGCGTGCAGCGCGACGCCGGACCAGGCGTACGGGAGGAAGGCCCGCTCCGCGTCGTCCGGGCCGAGCAGCGCCAGCAGCGGGTGCAGGGCGGCGTCGAACAGGGCCGGGTGCACGGCGAAGCCCCCGGCGGCGTGCGGCACCCGCTCGGGCAGCTGGACCTCGCCGTAGGCCTCGTCCCCGTCCCGCCACAGGGCGCGCAGGCCCTGGAAGGCCGGGCCGTAGCCGAAGCCCCGGCCCGCCAGCTCCGGGTAGAAGCCGGCCAGGTCGACCGCCGCGGCGCCCTGCGGCGGCCACACCTCGGCCGGCGCGGGGCGGGCGGCGGCCTGCGGGACGGCGAAGCCGGCCGCGTGCCTGGTCCAGGCGCCGGAGCCGGCCGCGGCCGGGCGGGAGTAGACGCCGACCGGGCGGCGGCCGGACGGCTCCGCCTCGCCGACCAGCACCTGCACCCGGACGGCGCCGGCGGCGAAGGTCAGCGGGGCGTGCAGGGTCAGCTCCTCGACGGACCGGCAGCCGGTGCCCTCCAGGGCCCGCAGCACCAGGTCCACCACGGCCGCGCCGGGGAACACGGCGGTGCCGAACACGGCGTGGTCGGCCAGCCAGGCGTCGGCGGCCGGGTCGATCCGGCCGCTGTAGGCGACCTGCTCGCCGGTGGCGAGCTCGGTGGCGGCGGCCAGGAACGGGTGCGCGACGGCCGCCAGCCCGGCGTCCTCGACGTCGCCCTTCGGGCACTCGGGCTGCGCCCAGTAGCGCTGCGGCTCGAAGGCGTAGCCGGGCAGGTCGACGGGCCGGCCGGGACGGCCGAGGGCGGCCAGGTGGGCCGGCCAGTCGACGGGCACCCCGGCGACGTGCAGCCGGGCCAGGGCCTCGGCGGCCGCGCGGGTCTCGGACCGGTCCTTGCGGGCGAGCGGGATCGCCGTCAGGCCGGCGTCGGCGAGCGGTTCGGCGGCCATGGCGGCGAGCACTCCGTCCGGGCCGACCTCGACCAGCGCCTCGGCGCCGGCCTTCACCGCGGCGGCCACGCCGTCCGCGAAGCGCACGGCCTCGCGCACGTGCCGCACCCAGTACTCGGGCTGCTCCAGCTCGCCGGGCCCGGCGACGGCGCCGGTCACGTCGGACACCACCGCGAGGCGCGGCGGCGCGTAGGCGACGGACTCGGCGACGCGCCGGAACTCGTCCAGCATCGGGTCCATCAGCGGCGAGTGGAAGGCGTGCGAGACCCGCAGCCGGGTGGTCTTGCGGCCCTTGGCGGCCAGCTCGGCGGCGATCCCGGTGACGACCTCCTCGACGCCGGAGATCACCACGGCGGCCGGGCCGTTGACGGCGGCGACGGAGGCGTCCCGCTCGTGCCCGGCGAGCGCGGCGCGGACCTCGTCCTCGTCCGCCTGGACGGCCACCATGGCACCGCCGCGCGGCAGTTCGCCCATCAGGCGGCCGCGGGCGGCGACCAGGCGGGCGGCGTCGGCGAGCGAGAACACGCCGGCCACGTGGGCGGCGGCGAGTTCGCCGATGGAGTGGCCGACGACGATCGCGGGCTCGATGCCGAGCGAGGTGAGCAGCCGGTAGGCGGCGACCTCGAAGGCGAACAGCGCGGGCTGGGTCATCGCGGTCTCGTCGAGCAGCGCGGCCTGCTCGCTGCCGGGCTCGGCGCCGACGACCTCGTCGAGCGGGTGCTCCAGCAGCGGGTCGAGCGCGGCGCAGACCTCGCGCCAGGCGGCGGCGAACGCCGGGAAGGCGGCGACCAGTTCACGGCTCATGCCGAGCCGCTGGCTGCCCTGCCCGGAGAACAGGACGCCGACGACGGGCGGCGCCGCGGTGTGGCCGGTGGCCACCCCGGGGTCACGCCGGCCGTCCGCCAACGCCCGGAGTCCGGCGAGGAGTTCGGCCCGGTCGGCACCGACGATCGCGGCCCGGTGGTCGAGCACGGAGCGGCGGGTGGCCAGCGAGAGCGCGACGTCGGCCGGGTCCGCCTCGGCGACGGCGGCGGCGTCGGCGAGCTTGCGGGCCTGCCCGGCGAGCGCCTTGGCGCTGTGCGCGGACACCGTCCAGACGAGTTCGCCCCTGGCGGGCCCGGCGGCTTCGGTGACCGGCTCCACCGCGTCGCCCTGCTCGATGATCACGTGCGCGTTGGTGCCGCTGATCCCGAAGGAGGAGACGGCGGCCCGGCGCGGGCGGTCGGCGGCGGGCCAGTCGCGCTGCTCGGCGAGCAGGCTGACCCGGCCGGCCGTCCAGTCGACCTTGCTGGTGGGCCGTTCGGCGTGCAGCGTGCGGGGCAGCACCCCGTGCCGCATGGCCTGCACCATCTTGATCACGCCCGCGACGCCCGCGGCGGCCTGGGTGTGCCCGATGTTGGACTTCAGCGAGCCGAGCCACAGGGGCTCGCCCCCGGCCCGCTCGCGCCCGTAGGTCGCCAGCAGGGCCTGCGCCTCGATCGGGTCGCCGAGGCCGGTGCCGGTGCCGTGCGCCTCGACGGCGTCGACCCCGGCCGGGGTCAGCCCGGCGTTCGCGAGCGCGGCGCGGATCACCCGCTCCTGGGAGGGGCCGTTGGGGGCGGTGAGCCCGTTGCTGGCGCCGTCCTGGTTGACGGCGCTGCCGCGCAGCACGGCGAGCACCCGCCGGCCGTTGCGGCGGGCGTCGGACAGCCGCTCCAGCACCAGCACGCCGACACCCTCGGACCAGCCGGTGCCGTCCGCCTCCTCGGCGAAGGCCTTGCAGCGGCCGTCGCCGGCCAGGCCGCCCTGGCGGGCGAACTCGACGAACATGCCCGGGGTGGACATCACGGTGACGCCGCCCGCGAGGGCGAGCGAGCAGTCGCCGGAGCGCAGCGCCTGGGCGGCCAGGTGCAGGGCGACCAGCGAGGACGAGCAGGCGGTGTCGACGGTGACGGCCGGCCCCTCCAGGCCCAGGGTGTAGGCGATCCTGCCGGAGACGACGCTGCCGGAGCCGCCGGTCAGCGCGTAGCCGGCCAGGCTGTCGGACACCTCCTGCAGGCGCGGCAGGTAGTCCTGGGCCATCGCGCCGAGGAACACGGCGGTGTCGGTGCGGCGCAGCCGGGCCGGGTCCTGGCCGGCGTTCTCCAGCGCCTCCCAGACGGTCTCCAGGGCGAGCCGCTGCTGCGGGTCCATGGCCAGCGCCTCGCGCGGGCTGATCCGGAAGAAGCCGGCGTCGAAGTGGGCGGCGCCGGCCAGGAAGCCGCCGGCGGCGGCGAAGCCGGCGTCCGCGCCGACCTGCCAGCCGCGGTCCTCGGGGAAGCCGGTGATCGCGTCGGCGCCGTCCGCGACGAGGCGCCACAGGTCCTCGGGGGTGGCGACGCCGCCGGGCAGGCGGCAGCTCATGCCGACGATCGCGATCGGCTCCTCGGACACCTCCCGGACGGCGACGGGCGCGGCCGGGGCCTCGTCCGGTCCGGCGATCAGCTCGCGGATGCGGCGGACCACGGCGGCCGGGGTCGGGTGGTCGTAGGCGAGCGAGGCGGGCAGCTCCAGGCCGGTCGCGGAGTTGAGCCGGTCGCGCAGCTGCACGGCCGTCACCGAGTCGAAGCCGAGCTCCTTGAAGGTGTCGTCGGCGCCGATCCGCGCGGTGTCGGCGTGCCCGAGCAGCACGGCGGCCTCGC
Organism: Kitasatospora sp. NPDC094028; assembly: GCF_049543595.1. NCBI lineage: Bacteria > Bacillati > Actinomycetota > Actinomycetes > Kitasatosporales > Streptomycetaceae > Kitasatospora > Kitasatospora sp. NPDC094028. The sequence continues at coordinate 399,354 of NZ_JBMVFA010000003.1, forward strand.
CGCGCACCAGGGTCCACAGCTCGGCCTCGGAGGGGCCGGTGGCGTCGGCCGGGGTCTCGACAACCGCGGCGGGGGCCGGCGTGGAAGCCGCCACGGTGACGGCGCCGTCGACCCAGGCCCCGTCTATCCAGTAGGGCTCCCGCTGGAAGGCGTACGTCGGCAGCGGCACCCGGCGGGCGCCGGTGAACACGTCGCCCCAGGCCAGGTCGAGGCCGCGGGTGTACAGCTCGGCCATGGACAGCCGCAGCCGGTGCACCTCCTCCTCGCCCCGGCGCAGCGTGGGCTGGACGACGGCGCTGCCGGTGGTGGCGGCGATGTGCATGGCCAGCACCGGGTGCGGGCTGACCTCGACGAACACGCCGTAGCCGTCCGCACCGAGGGCCCGGACGGTGTCGGCGAAGCGCACCGGCTCGCGCAGGTTGCGGTACCAGTACTCGGCGTCCAGGGTGGCCGGGTCGACCCGGCCGGCGGTGACGGTGGAGTAGAAGGCGACGCCGCTGTCGGTGGTGGCGGCGCCGGCCACCCCGGCCAGCACCTCGTCGCGGATCGTCTCGACGTGCGCGGAGTGCGAGGCGTAGTCGACCGGAACGACCCGCGCCCGCCTGCCCTGGGCCTCGCAGGCGGCGACGGCCGCGCGCACGCCCGCCGGGTCGCCGGAGATGACGGCCGTACCCGGGGAGTTGACGGCCGCGACGGAGACGCCGGGCTGGTCGATCTGCTCGGCGGGCAGGTCCAGGATGGCCATCAGGCCGTGCCCGGACAGCTTCTCGGTGATGACCCGGGCGCGGGCGACGATCAGCCGCACGCCGTCCTCCAGGGTGAGGATGCCGGCCGCGGTGGCGGCGGCGATCTCGCCCTGGGAGTGGCCGATGACGGCGTCCGGCTCGACGCCGGCGGCGCGCCACACCTCGGCGAGCGAGACCATGACGGCGAACAGCGCGGGCTGCACGACGTCCATCCGCTGCAGCGCGTCCTCGTCGCCGAGCACCTCGCGCAGCGACCAGCCGCCGTACCGGCGCAGCAGGCGCTCGCACTCGTCCATCCAGGCGGCGAAGACCTTGTTCCGCGCCCACAGGCCCTCGGCCATGCCGATCCAGTGGGCGCCCTGGCCGGAGAACACCCAGACCAGGCCGCCGCGCCCGGCGGCGGTGCCGGTGACGACGCGGGCGTCGGGGCGGCCCTCGGCGAGCGCGGCCAGGCCGTCGAGCAGGTCCGCGCGGTCGGCGGCGAGGACGACGCCGCGGCTCTTCAGCGCGGACCGGGTGGTGGCGGTGGAGTAGCCGACGTCCAGCGGGCGCAGCTCGGCGTCCTCGCGGACCCGGTCGAGCAGGCGCCGGGCCTGGGCGCGCAGCGCCTGCGGGGTGTGCGCGGACAGCAGCACCGGGACGGCCGCGCCGGTCTCGGGCGCGGGCTCGACCTCGTCGACGGGCTGCGGCTGCGGGGCGGCGACGACCAGGTGGCAGTTGGTGCCGCCGATGCCGAAGGAGCTGACGCCGGCCACGCGCGGGCCCTCGGGCCACGGGCGGGCCTCGGCGTTGACCCGCAGCTTCCACTGCTCCAGCGGGATGCCCGGGTTCGGGCTCTCGTAGTTCAGGCTGGCGGGCAGCACGCCGTGCCGCACCGACAGGGCGACCTTGATCAGGCCGAGCACGCCGGAGGCCGGTTCGAGGTGGCCGATGTTGGTCTTCACCGAGCCGACCAGCAGCGGCCGTTCGGCGTCGCGGCCGTCCCCGTACACGGCGGCCAGGGCGCTCGCCTCGACCGGGTCGCCGGCCCGGGTGCCGGTGCCGTGCAGCTCGACGTAGCCCACCTCGGCCGGGTCCACCCCGGCGGCGCGGCAGGCCGCGCGCAGCAGGGCGCCCTGGGCCTCGGCGCTGGGCACGGTGAGGTCGCCGGCGCCGTCGTGGTTGACGGCGCCGCCGAGCAGCACGCAGTACACGTCGTCGCCGTCGGCGACGGCGTCGGCCAGGCGCTTGAGGACGACCACGCCGGCGCCCTCTCCGCGGACGAAGCCGTTGGCGCGGGCGTCGAAGGTGTAGCTGCGGCAGTCGGGCGACAGCGCGCCGGCGCGGGCGAAGGCGATCGTGGTCTCAGGGGCCAGGTTGAGGTGCACGCCGCCGGCCAGGGCGAGCCGGGCGGCGCCCGAGCGCAGGCTCTCGCAGGCCATCTGCACGGCGACCAGCGAGGAGGACTGGACGGTGTCGACGGTCAGGCTCGGCCCGTGCAGGCCGAGTTGGTGCGACACCCGGTTGGCGATCAGGCCCCGGCTGAGCCCGGCGACGGAGTGGTGGGACAGCGCGTCGGCGCCGCGGCGGTGCACCAGCGAGGCGTAGTCGTCGCCGGTGGCGCCGAGGAAGACGGCGGTGGCGCTGCCGTGCAGGCTGTCCGGCGGGAGGCAGGCGTCCTCGAGGGCGTCCCAGCTCAGCTCGAGGACCATCCGCTGGCGCGGGTCCATCGCCGCGGCCTCGCGCGGGGAGATCCCGAAGAACCCGGCGTCGAAGTCGCCGGCGCCCGCCACGAACCCGGCCCGGGGGTGGCGCGCCAGTTCGGCGACCCCCTCCGGCCAGCGGCCCGCGGGCGGCTCCGCGATGGCCTGCTCCCCCTCGGTCAGCATCCTCCAGAAGGACCGCAGGTCCTCGGCGCCGGGCACCCGGCACGACATTCCGATGACGGCGATCGCCTCGCGACCCGCCCCGGTGAGCCCGTCCCCGAACTCGTTCCCACCCATAAGAGCTCCCGACCCTCGCTACCCCTGTCGACACTTCGATCGGGCGACGGGCTCCGCAGATACGTTTTCGGGGCGTCGATTCGGACGAGTTTCCGGCCGAACCTTCCCCGGAAGGTTTCGGGCATGACCGCGACACGACCGGATCGGCCCTCCGGACCGGCCCGCGAGATGCCGGTGGGCGGCCACCCACTGACGGTTTCAGGCGGCCTCGGCCCGGCCCAGCGCGGCGGCACCCGGCCGCGCGAGCCAGACCAGTCGCGCGGTGACCCCCGCCCGTCCGCCGAAGTGTCGGACGGCACGCTCGGGCGACGCGAGGGTCATGCGCGCCCGCCCGTCGATGCCGATCACGTGCGCGGGCCCGTCATCGCCCGCGAGCCCCCAGGCCACGACCCACCCGTCGGCGTCTTCACACTCCTCGCCGCACACCTGGACGACGGCGAACAGTCGGGGCGCGGTCTCGAGCACGAGCCCGCACAGCTCCTGCTCGAAGGGCGGGTCAACCAGCATCCGAACCATGGCCGGGCGGGCGTTTGGCGAGGGCGCAGCAGTCATGGAAATCTCCTACATGAAAGAGAGTTGGACGCGACGCTGTCGCCACGACAGACAGCGGAGTTGAACTGACTCACCATCAAAAGTAGCCAGTCGCTAGTATGTAGTCCACCGTCTTTGAGGAATTGGTAGCACCGCCACTCCAAAGGATGAACGGCGCCGGCCACGGCGCGCGAGCGAAGGGAGCAGCAGCGGATGCCGCCCAGCAAGATTCCACCGAGCATCCGGCAGCGGCGACTCGGCACGGAGTTGCGCCGATTGCGCGAGCAGGCAGGACTGTCGGTCACCCGAGCCGGGGAGTTGCACGGCACGCCGCAGTCCCGGATCAGCAACATCGAATCCGGCGGATACCCGGTGAGCGCGGACCGGGTACGAACCCTGGCCCGCCTCTACGGCTGTGTGGACGACGCCTTGATCGACGCACTGACCCGCATGACCGGCGGCCGGACCCGAGGCTGGTGGGAGGAGTACCGCGAGATCCTTCCCGCCGGAGCCCTCGATCTGGCGGAAGTCGAACACCATGCGCGATCGATGCGGATCGCGACCGCGATCCACCTGCCAGGCCTTCTCCAGACCCCCGAGCACGCCCGCGCCCTCTTCCGGGACGTAGTACCGGCCTTGTCACCACCCGAAGTGGAACACCTCGTTTCCCATCGCATCAAGCGGCAGGCAGTGCTGTACGGCGAGCGGCCGTGTCCGCTGACCGCTGTCGTTCACGAGGCCGCCCTGCGCATGGACTTCGGCGGCCCAGAGGTGGTCCGCGATCAGCTGGAGCACCTGCTGAAAATGAGCGAGCACCTGTACGTCGACCTGCGAGTGATCCCGTTCGGCACCGGCAGCTACCCCAGCTCCGGTGCGGGGATCGTGTACTTCGCCGCCGACGTCCCCCATTTGGACACCGTGCAGGTCGATGGGGACGGATACGACTTCATTGACACCGAGCCACAGCTGATCAAGTATCGAGCCGTGTTGGACCGGCTGGAGGCAAGCGCGCTCGGGCCTGACGCATCCCGCGACCTCATCCGTCGTATCGCCCAGAGCATGTGAGAGGGGAACACTCATGGCTGTTCAAAGCTGGCAGAAGTCCTCATTCAGCGGTGACAGCGCCAACTGCATCGAGCTCGCCTCAGCCCCCGACAGCAGCATCAGGCTCCGGGAGAGTGATGACCCCGACCTCATCCTCACCACCTCGCCAGCCGGACTCCACACCCTCCTGCGCGGCGTCCGCGCAGGAGAATTCGACCATCTGACACAGTAGTTCGCACCCTGATGGCGAAGGCGTCGCCGCTCGGCGGCAGGTTCGTCTCACCCCCGGCGCAACCCTGCGGTACGAGATCGTCAGTCCGGGCCCACCGCGAAGGTTCGCGGCGGGCCCGATGAGGACGACCCAGCTCCCCTGCGCGTACAGGTGCTCAGCACGGGAACCAATGACCCATGAGCGAAGAGCCGATTTCATGGGCGAGAACGCTGGCAAAGAACCAGCTTGCCGAGTCGCTGCCCCGCCGCTGGGCACACACTCAGGGCGTGGCTGAGCGGGCGGTCCGCCTCGAAGGAGTTCTTGGCCATCAGATCGGGCTCCTCACCCGTGCCGCTCTGCTCCACGATGTCGGTTACGCACCGGGAGTGGCGACAACAGGGTTCCACCCACTCGATGGTGCGCGGTTCCTCCGTGACGTCCATGGGGCCGATGACCAGCTCACGCGGTTGGTGGCGAACCACTCGTTCGCCCTGCTCGAAGCCGAGGAGCGCGGTCTGCGAGAAGTGCTGGAGGTCGAGTTCCCGCTGCTGGAGGACCAGCGATTGGTCGACGCCCTGGTGTGGTGCGACATGACGACGACACCCGCCGGCAGTCCGACCACCGCCGAGGCCCGCGTTGCGGAGATCCTCAGTCGTTACGGGGCGGAGAGCGTGGTGGGGCGGTTCATCGGTCGGGCGTCGCCGGGGATCTTCGCGGCGGTTGAACGGGTGGAGGCGGCGCTGGCGGCTCAGCCGAGGTGGGGATAGGTGCCGGCGAGGTAGTCGCCGATCTGCTGGCGCATGCTGGGGTGGATGTCGTACCGGTCAAGGTCGGCGGGCTGGATGAACCGAACGCCGTCTGCCTCGTCGTTGATCGTGGGCTCGCCGCCGACTGGGCGGCCGATGTAGGTGTTCTCGTACTGCTGGCGGATCTCGCCATCGGTGTAGGCGACGATGTGGTTCGGGTTGGTGTAGACGCCAAGGAAACCAGTGATCTCGGCCTGGATGCCGGTCTCCTCCGAACACTCGCGTACCGCACAATCGGCGGCGGTCTCGCCGATGTCCTGGGCGCCGCCGGGCAACGCCCACTGTCCCGTGTCCCGGCGGCGCTGCAACAGGATGGCACCGGAGTCGTCGACGACGAGCAGATTGCTTGCAGGGATGAGGGTGTTGGCCTTGGGGGCGTTGGGGTCGTTGTAGTACTCAGTCCTGCCCATGTGCGGCGGTCCCCTCCTGGTCGGGCATCCAGGGCCGCGCGTGGGCCCAGACTGCTTCGAAACTCTGAGCGTAGTTGTCGAACCAGCCGGTGGTGTCCACTCGCTTGAGATGGAGCAGGGGGTTGGCACTGGCCGGCTGGCCGAAGATGTGCGGGTTTACCAGCAGGTTGTCGTCATAGCGGAAGAGGGAGTTGTACAGCGTGGTGTCATGAAGTCTCACCTCGCACCCCTCTTCCGGGAGCAGAGGTCGGTAGTAGGTGAGGGACGCTCGGATCTTGGCCGCCAGGGTGTCGCCGATGCCCTCCTCGCGGCCTCTGGTTGCAGCCGCGCGCCCGCTCGGGTCTCCGAAGCACAGCCGCACTTGAACACCGCGGCCAGCCCGTTCGGCAAGCATCTTGGCGACGTGCGGATTGGATTGGGCGAAGAACGTCCCGGAGAGGACGAGCACGTCGATCCGCTGCCGGGCCTCCTGCAGCAGGGTCAGCCAGGTCTCGCGGGGCACACTGGCCCGGTTCTGGTACGTACCGACGAGCTCCATGCCCAACCCTTCGGTCCGCCGGCCTGCATCAGACCGTGAGTCCGGCCAGAGGAAGGTCGCCTCGACCTGCAGGAGCCGGGCGGCGCGGAAGCGGTGCCTCGGGTGGGGTAAGCGTCCGCCGAGCCAGCGACCAACGGTCTTGGGATCCACTTCGCAGGCTTCGGCGAGCGCCTCCGGCTCTATGCCTCGCTGAGCGAGTACGGAGTGAAGTCGCTCGTTCACGGAGGCCATACAAGCCGAGGGGGCGCGGCTGTGCAAGGACGTTGTGGGACGTTTCGCCGGAGCTGACGGCCAGACAAGGTGCCTACTCTGGCGGCATGCAGCTCATCGTCCTATGGGATATCGACCACACCCTCATCGAGAATGCCGGGGTGAGCAAGGAGATCTACGCAGCCGCATTCGCCGCGTTGACCGGTGCCCCACCAGCCGTGCGAGCGTCGACGGAGGGCCGTACTGACCGCTTGATCATGCGCGACATGTTCCGCAGCCACGATCTCCCAGAGCCCGACTGGCCGATCATCGAAGCCGCCCTCACCCGGGCCGGCCAGGAACATTTCGGCGAACTGCGTCGACGCGGGATGGCACTTGCGGGTGTGCGCGACGCCCTCAAGGCCGCGTGCGTCCAGGCCGATTGGGTGTCATCGGTACTGACCGGCAACATTGCGGCGAATGCTCGCGTGAAGCTGTCGGCCTTCGATCTCGATCCACTGCTGGATCTCGGCGTCGGCGCTTATGGCGCCGACGCCGAGCAACGTGCCGACCTGGTAGCCGTCGCACGCGGACATGTTCATCGCCATCGCGGACTGCCCCGGGGCGTACCGGTCGTCCTGGTCGGCGACACGCCACGGGACATCGAGGCAGCCCTCACCACCGGCTGCGGGATCATCGCGGTGGCTTCCGGTACCCACAGCCGGGCCGAGCTGGCAGCAGCCGGTGCTCCAGTGGTTCTCCCGGACCTGTCGGACACAGCGGGTCTCCTTGCTCTGCTGGAAAACGTCCCAGGACGTCCCTGAGCCGTCCAAGTACGCGGTGACGCGGTCCTCGCATGCTGCGCCACGATCCCCTCAAACTCGGTGCTACGGAAGGATGGGTGGATGAGCGACTGGGAGTTCGTGAAGGACAGAACCGCCGCCCACGGCGCGGTGTGGCGGTCGGCCGATGGCCTGTTCTACAGGCGGACCGGTGGAGAGGATCTGCGGGCGGAGGCCGAGTTTCAGCACCTGGCCGCTGGCCTCGGCTATCCCGTCCCGGAGATCGTTGACAGCGGGTCTGCGGACGAGGGCTGCTTCGTCGTCGAGCGAGCCATCGGCGAGACCTCGTTGCACGAGGACGCGCTGGCCGACGCGAAGCGGGACGGACAGGTCAGCTACCAGGTGATCAGTACGGCAGCTGCCGTGTCATCGAAGCTCCTGCAGGCCCAGGCCAGGCACCCCCTGCCCGCGACGCCGTGGTTCGAGAAGGCGGCCTTCGCGGCCGAGGTCTTCGAGGAGAACCCGGACTTCGACACCCCGCGAGTCCACGAGGCGGTCAAGCACGCCCTCGACCGGCTGGCCCAACTGCCTTTGGTGCACGGGCACCTTGACTACGGCCTGCCCAACGTCCTTCAGGCCGGCGTCATCGACTGGCAGCACCACGGACCGATCCCGCTCGGCTACGACGTCTACCCCGCGCTCGACATCGTGGCCTTCAAGGGCGGCGGCAAGGGCTACACGATCACCCCGGAACAGCGCGCCGCCTACACCACCGCACTCGACGAGACCACCGCATCCCTGATCGGCCAGCGACTGAGCGGGCACCTGGGCGACTTCCTGCTCGTCAAGTGCTTCTTCTTCCTCGCCCTCATGCGGCCCACCGACCCCGCACGGCACGACAAGCACATCAAGTGGCAGTACCGCCGCTCTCTGTTCACGATGGGACTTGAGCAGTATGAGTCGTCCAACACGATCGACACCGGCACCTTCCCCACTCTGGAACGGTTCACCGCTGAACACCGGTAGGCCGGTCCCCACCGTCCGCGGCCGCGACTACCTGATGGACCACCACGGAGTCGTCTTCAAGGTCATCGGCGACAGCCACCCCGGCAGCCACTACCTGGGCTACGTCAAGTACCACCCCGACGACAAGGGCGACCGGCGGCTGTTCAGCCGGACCTACCGGCAGAACAGCGTCGTGTCGAAGTCCTTCGGCATCCTGGCCGACAGGCCGGAGTGCTACGTCTACTCCGACACCCTCGGCTGCGTGATCACCGGCATCCCGCGCGAGGACGTGGCCGTTCACTACTCCTGCCGCCAGGCCCTCGCGGCCATCCACGAGGAGCCCGGCGCGGTCGCCGACAACCCGGCCGGCAAGGACCTCCTGGCGATCACCGAGTGGATCACCGCGAACGGCGCCCAGGGCCTGATCGGCGTGACCGGGTCCTTCCTCGTCGGCTGCTTCAACGAACGCTCGGACATCGACCTCGTCTGCTACGGACCGGAGGGCTACCAGGCCGCCCAGGAGCTGTTCCAGCAGGCCGACCTGATCCGGCCGTACGACGGGGATGACCTCACCAGACTGTACATCCGCCGAGCCAAGTACATGGAGGGCAGTTCCTTCGACGCCCTGATCAAGCAGGAGCGCCGCAAGCTCCAGGGGCTGACCTTCGGTACCGGCGCGCACATCAACTGCGAACCGATCCGCTCCGATCGCGACAGGACCTTCACCCGTATCTCCTCCAAGGAGGTCGGCGAGATCTCCCTCCTCGCGAAAATCACCGACCACGCCGAGGGCCTTACTACCCCCGCCGTCTACGGGATCAAGGTCGAGACCATCCTCAGCTCGACCATCGACGAGGCCGACTCCTTCGCCCGCCGGATCACCCACATGCGCTCGTACCTCGGCGCCTACACCGGAGCGTTCCGATCCGGAGACACCGTGCACCTGGCCGGCAAGCTGGTTCACACCCAGGACGGCGAGCACAGCGGCTTCGGCATCGAACTCACCCCGTGGACCGTCAGCAGTTCCTACGTCGCCAACCTCGCCGGGTAGGAGCCGCCACACCATGACCCTGCTCGTCATCCGGCACGCCGAGTCGGTCGAGAACGCCGACAAGTACCACGGCTTCTACCAGGACCCTCGCCCCTACAGCGGAGCCGCCGCGCACGCCATCTCCCGAACCATCGTCGGCCTCACCCCGCGCGGCTTCCGGCAAGCCCAGTGGCTCGCCGAAGTCCTGCCGGAGCTCGCAGGCCCCGAGCCGCACGTCTACACCTCGACGTACCGCAGGGCGATCGACACAGCCGCGATCGCCCTGCCCGACCTCCCTGATGGGTGGCCCCTGCAGACCGCGCTCCTCGACGAGCAGAACTACGGCGACGCCACCTACATGACCAAGCGCGAGCTGTACGACAGCTACCCCGAGCTTGCCGAGGACCGCCGCCTGCGCAAGCACGTCTGGACCGCTCCAGGTGGCGGCGAGTCGCTCACCGAGGGCGTGCTCAACCGGGCCGCCGAGTTCGCCGCCCTCGCCCAGGCTGAAGCCCGGGAAGCCCGCACCGTCGTCGCGTTCACCCATCAGACCGCCGCGGTGGCGCTCCGCTCCCTGCTGGAGCTCCACACGCTGCCCGAGATCCTTGCCGAGGAGCGGAAGGGCAAGATGCCCAACGCCGCGATTCTCCACTACGAGCTGCGCGACGACCGGTTCACCCGGACGGGAACCACCACCCCGCCGATCTAGGGAGGAGCCCGTGCGACACCTGTTCCTCAACGGGCCTGTCCAGAACGGACCCTTCACCTTCGCCACCCACCCCGGCAAGGCCGTGGGCATCCGCCTCGCCGCCGCCCTCAACGCCATCCTGGGCTCACCGCCCACACCCCACCTGTGGAACACCGTCACCCTCGCCGGAGACCTCCGCCACCGCCAGGCCGAGGGCCCGGTGATCCCGCGCCAGCGCTTCGAGGCCGACCTGATTTCCGCCAAGTACACGTCCGGACAGCCCCCGGCGGGCGGCCTCCTGACCGACACCGACGCGGAGGTCGCCAACCTCGCGCTGGAGATGATCGAGAACAACCTCCGCGCCGGCACCCTCACCATCAGCCGCGAGACCGTCCCCACCTGCCGGGCCTGCGGTCACATGACCGGCACCGGCAGCCACCCCTGCAACGCCTGCGGCAGCACCGAGACCCGGGACCGCACCGGCCTCCACCTCGTCGCCGAACTCGCGAAGGACCGCCCCGTCCTCGACCGCTCGGACATCCACGCCAGCCACCGCCAGCAGCCCAAGCACCTCCAGCACACCGCTTCCAACGTCGCCCAGCGACTGATCCTCTCCCGAACCCGCGACCACGGCATCGACCTCGCGCCCCTCGGCCTGAACCGCCTCGTCCTCGACCCACGGGTCGGCATCCACGCCACCGTCCTCGCCGCAGCCCGGCGACACGAAGCGGACATGGCCGTCATGACCATCACCGAGAACGCAGCCAACCACATCGCCGCCCACGGCCAGCACTTCCGCGAACACAGCGGCATCCGGCTTCAGTACGCCCTGTACGGCCACCTTCCGTACGACCACACGAAAAGCCTGCGGCCATTGCACGAAGCGTACCGAGCCACTGAGGAGATCAAGGACGGCTTCGAAAAGTGGTTCCTCCCGATCTTCTCCCTGAGAGCCAAGACCGGAACTCGGCCGGACCAACTGCCCGCACTCTTCAAGCAATACATGCGGGCACACCTGGCCAGGCCTGTTGATGCGGCCGACGAAGCCGTCTTCGAATCCGTTCAGCGCTCGGTCGCCGCCGGAGAAACGGAATGGATCACGAACAAGCAAGCCCTGGCCAACGTGATGACTGCCCGCGGAGATACTCCCGGGCACCGCTGCGGAGCCTGACGCGACCGATCTCAGGCCCCGCTGCACCCGGCCCAACTTCACCCTACGAGGCGATGTTTCCGGGAAGTCCTGATGCCATGTCAGATTCAGTGATACGTTCCGCAATACAACCAAAAACAGGCGACCCCGGCGGTGCTACCAACACCCCGGGGTCCGGCACCAGGAGAAGGCAACTCCCGATGCGCGTCCATCGTAGCGCCCACGCGCGCGACTTCACCGTGCTGCCCAACTGCATGCTGCAGTACCGGCGGCTGTCCTACACCGCCCGCGGCCTGCTCGCGGACCTCCTTTCCCGTCCCGATGGCTGGCGGGAGGACGGCCGGCACATGGCCGACTCCAGCCCGCAGGGGCGCGGCGCGATCCGCAAGGCCCTGAAGGAGCTGACCGACGCCGGCTTCTACCGCGTCGAGAAGATCCGCATGCCGGACGGCACCATCCGGACCGAGACCCACGTGTACGACACGCCGTGGTTCGCACCGGCTGCCACCCGTCCGGCGCCCGGTGGAGCGGCCGCCGGGCGTGCTGGCAGCCCTGTTGTAAAGGACTGGCAACAAGAACCCACCCTCCCCACGAGTCCGGCCGATGACGTCAAGCCTGAAGAACGGGAGGAGGATTCCGAGACCGAAGGCGTCCGCGATGCGGTGGCCACCCTGTTCCGCGTGATCCGCCCCGAGCCCCGGCTGCACCTGGGCGAAGCCGAAGCGCGCGCACTCGCTCCCCTGGTCACCCAGTGGCTCGCTCGTGGCAGCACCCCGGCCGACCTGGCCCACGCCCTGCTTCCGGGCCTGCCCGTCCCGATGCACTCGGCGGCGGCCGTGCTCCGCTACCGCCTGGAGCACAAGATGCCTCCCGTCCCGGCCGCAGCAGCAGCCAGGTACGCCGAGTGCGCCAAGTGCCACGACCCCGTGCCCCGACCGGGCATCTGCCGCCCGTGCGCCGGCCTGACAACCCGCACCCTCACGGTCGGCAAGAGCGCAGAGGTGGCAGCCGCAGGTGCCGCCCGAGTCCGAACCGCCCTGCGCTCCGCCATCGCCGGCAGTCGGCCTGCACACAGCGCAGCCTGAGACACGTGACCCCGCTGACCCAAGGGGGCTCCGGAAGGGGGAGGTCGTCTCGCTCCGGCAGGTCGTTCGCCCTACACCATCAGCGCCGCGTGCCGCCCAGCAGGCGGCACGCGGCCGGGCCCGGGGCGGGCACCCGCCGGCAGGCGGGTGGGGGGTGGATGGTGGGGAACGGCGAGGGACTTACCCAACGCACCGGGTGATGCGCGGGTGTTCACCCCGCATAACACCGGTGCTCCGAGTTCCTTGATGCCCATGCACAACTCGAGAAGTACCAAAAAGCTCTGGACCTCATGGAAGCCTGCGCCCTCAGCCCCGCGAAGTCGCGTGATCTCATTGCCCGTATCGGGAAGGACACCTGAGAGGAAGCGCTGTGTCAGATCCTGACTGGCAGAAGTCCAGTTTCAGCTCCGAGTCGGTCAACTGCATCGAGCTCGCCGCAGCCCCCGACAGCAGCATCAGGCTCCGGGAGAGCGATGACCCCGACCTCATCCTCACCACCTCGCCAGACGGACTCCGCGCCCTCCTGCGCGGCGTCCGGGCAGGAGAATTCGACCATCTGACACAGTAGTTCGCGCCCTGGTGGCGAAATCGTCGCCGGGCGGCGGCAGGTCCGTCCCACCCTCGGCGCGACCCTTGCGGTACGGGACCATCAGTCCGGGCCCGCCACGAAGGTTCGTGGCGGGCCCGGAGAACCGGTGCGCGCGTCCGGGGTCGTCCCAGTTGCCGGGGCTCGCCCGTGTGTCGCTGAAAGCCACCCGGGACCGCGCTGGAGAACCGAGCCGAGTGGGCGCCCGGCGCCACCGCGACCCCGCCGGTCCCCTGTCCGACTTGCGGGGCCTCGCCGTGGGCGAGGCCCCGGAGCGGATCGAGGAGCAGGCCATGGCCCACGACGCCACCGACGTGGAGCTCGAAACCCTCTCCTCCATGCAGAGGATCGGGCTCGACCACGGCCTCGGCGACCCAGCTCACGCCGAATGGCAGAGAAGCCTGCTCTCGACCCACACTCACGAACCCTCCGGAGCTGCCACAGTGACGAGCAACACCGCACACCAGGACGCCGCAGTCGCCGACAGGACGATCCTCGCGAACGCCGCTTACGCCGACGGACGTCACCTGGCCGCCCGCCAGTCCATCTACCGGTGGCAGCGGCCGCAGTACGACCTGCCCGGGATCGTCGTCGAAGAGCTGGCCGCCAGCAGCGGTACCGTCCTCGACGTCGGCTGCGGCAACGGCAAGTTCGTCGGCCGCCTACACAAGGACCGCCCAGACCTTCAGATCGTCGGGATGGACATTTCGGCGGGCATCCTCACCGACGTCGCGAGGCCGGTCCTGGTGGCCGACGCCCAGGCCCTGCCCTTCGGTGATGACAGTGCCGACTGCGTGCTGGCCCTGCACATGCTGTACCACGTCAGCGACATCGCGGCCACGATCGAGGAACTGGCCCGCGTCCTCCGGACTGGCGGCGTGCTGATCGCCTCGACCAACAGCGACACCGACAAGCAGGAGCTGGACCAGCTGTGGGCCAGGGCCGCCGGAGACGTCCTCGGGATTCCCGAGGGGCCGGCACGGGTCTCCCTCAGCTCCCGCTTCTCCCTGGAGAAGGCCCCCGGCTACCTCGGGACAGCGTTCGATGACATCCGCGTGCGGGAACTTCCCGGCGCCATCGAGATCACCGACCCCGCGCCAATCGTTGCCCACCTGGCCTCCTACGAGGCGTGGGCCGACCAATGCGGCGTCCCGTTCCACGAGACCGTCAACCGGGCAGCCGAGATAGCCGCCGCCACGATCGCGGCCGAGGGGTCGTTCAAGATCACATGCCTTGGCGGCATCCTGGTCTGCCATCCGTGACAGGGGATCGGCCTTCCCCACGGGCGCGACCCCGTGGGGCCGCAGAGTGTGAGCAAGACCGCTCGCCTGAAGCAGCGATCCTCACAGCTCGCCCGTGCTCCGGTCCATGGTCCCAAAGTGCCGCGGCGCCGCGTGCCGCCCGGCGGGCGGCACGCGGACAGGCCCCGGGGCGGGCACCCGCCGGCAGGCGGGTGGGGGGTGGACGGCGGGGAACGCCGGTGGGCTTACCCAATGCACCGGATGACGCGCGGGTGTTCACCCCGCACAACACCGCTGCCGCGCGAACCATGCGGTTCGCGCGGCAGCGGTGGGCGGCCGGTGTCAGGCGGCCTTGCGCGCGTGCCAGGTGCGGCCGATGGTCTTCACCAGGTTCGGCGTCACGAAGACCCGGCGGATCGGCAGGATCGCCGGCATGTACACCTTGCCGAGCGCGCCGTTCGGTTTGGCGAGCACGGCCATCTGGGCGTGGAACCGGCCGTTGCCGTCGTCCACCCAGCCGATGTGCATCACGGCGTGCACCGTCCGGTTGACGACTTCGGTGACCCACTCGGTGTCCGTCTGGTAGACCGACTTCATCGGCACCGTCTTCAGGTCCGGGCCGCGGGTGCCGTCACGCAGGTCGTCCGCCAGCCGCTCCCGCAGCGACGGGTTGCGCGGGCTGATGCCCTGGTCGGCGGTGTCCCAGCCCATGACCGCGCCGAGCTTCCAGCGGATCGCGAACAGCAGCCGGTAGGCCGCCGACGGGTGGAAGTCGGTCCCGTCGCCGCTGAACTGCCGCACCAGCCGGGCCAGGTCGTCGGGGCCACCGGGGGTGTCCAGGTCCCAGACGTCCTCGATGTCGAAATCCCCGATGTACTCGTGGATCCGCCACGGCCGATCCGTGAACGCGGTGTTCGGGATCCTCATTCCTGCCTCATCTCTCGTGGAACGCAACCGCGTTGTACGCGGCCGACCTGCTTCGCCAAGCTACCGGCGTTTACGGCGACTTATCGGGCGCCTGCCGTGGCCTCCACCCGGCGGGGGTGGAACACCATGCGGGCGCCGTCCTTGGGGATGTTGACGACGGTACGGCTGTGCGCGGGCACCGCCTCGCCGGCGACGCGCCGGACGTCGGTGGTGGTCAGGATCTCGGTCAGGGTGGCCTTCAGTTCCATCAGCGCGATCCGGTCGCCGAGGCAGCGGGTGTGGCCGCCGCCGAACGGGATCCAGGTGTGCGAGGCGGGCTTGACGCCGAGGAAGCGCTCGGGCTTGAACGCGTCCGGGTCCGGGTAGTTGTGCTCGTCCCGGTTGAGCAGGTAGGCGCTGGCCCACAGCCGGTCGCCGGGCGCGTAGCGCACGCCGCCGAGCTCGACCGGCTTGACCACCTCGCGGGGCACGATCTGCTGGATCGGCGGGCCGAGCCGCAGCACCTCGTGCACGACGGCGGTCAGGTACTCGTCGCTGTCGCCGGCGGCCATCTCGGCGCGCAGCTTCTCGACCACCTCGGGGTGGCGGGTCAGGAACTCCAGTGCCCAGCAGATCGCCGAGGCGGTGGTCTCGGTGCCGGCCAGGAACTGGGTCATGATCTCGTCGCGCATCTCGGTGACGCTCGGCGGGTTGCCGTCCTCGTCGCGGATGCCGAGCATCACGCCGAGCAGGTCGTCGCCCTCGGCGCCGGAGCGCCGGCGCTCCTCGATCGCCGCGTTCACCATCGCGTGCACCCGGTCGCGGCGGACCAGGAACTCGTTGACGCCGTTCGGCCGGAACAGCCGCATCCGGCGCAGCTTCTTCGGCGGCAGCAGGTGGAACGGCTTCATGGTGGACGGCTTGGAGTTGAAGGTCAGCATCTTCATGACCTCCGCGAACATCGCCGCCTCGTTGGAGGGGCGGTGCTCACCGAAGAGGACCTCCATGATGACCTTCGTGGTGTAGGCGTGCGCGAAGGGGTGCACTCCCACGGCCCGGTCGCGCGGCCAGGACGCCACGTGCTCCTCGGCGAGCCGGTACACGGCCTGCTCGACGCGCTTCATCGCGTCGCCCCGGAAGGCCGGCATGACGGCGCGGCGGCGGCTGGTGTGCTCCGCCTCGTCCAGCCAGGCCAGGCCGTTGCGGCCGGTCCACTTCTCGATCGGGGTGTTGCTTGAGCCGGTGTGCAGGACGTCCCGGGGGGCCAGGAACATCTGCTTGACGTCCTCCGGGGCCGATATCACGTACAGCGGCACGCCGGGGATGATGGTGACCCGGAAGCGGCTGCCGTACTTGGCGCGGCAGGTCTTCAGGTACGGCTCGGGGCGGGCCCAGATGCTCAGCACCTGCCGGATCCGCGCCATCTCCACCACGGGCAGCGCGGTGGAGGGGACGACGGTCTGGGCGGCCGGCGCGGAGTGGTCGACGGGGCACTTGCCCCCGGAGGCGGCCGCCGCGTCGTGCGTGTTGCTGGAGTGGTCCATGGTCCTCGGTTTCCTTAAGTCGTTGACGCTAGCTCGTTGCCGCTCGGGACAGCTGCTCTGGCTGGTGCTCCCCGCCCGGGGCGGCCGGAGCGGGTGGGGTGGACGGGCCGGCCGGGCCGATCGCGAACAGGGCGAGCCCGCTGACGAGGCTGGCGCCGGCCATGATCAGGAACGCGGTGCGGTAGGTGTCGACGCCCGGGTGTCCGGTCAGCACGGCCGAGACCACGGCCACGCCGAGCGCCATGCCGATCTGCCGCGACATCGACGCCATGCCGGTGCCGGTGGCGACCCGCTCGGGCGGCAGCGACAGGGTGGAGGCGGCGGCCAGCGCCGGCAGGATCACGCCGAAGCCGATGCCGCCGATGATCCCGCCGGGCAGGAAGGTGCCGGTGAAGTCCGGCGTGCCGTCCACCGCGAGCGCCCACCACAGACCGCCCGCCGCGAACAGGCCGGCGCCGACCGCGCCGACCACGTGCGCGCCGCACCGGACGGCCAGGATGCCGCTGGGCACCGCGAACAGGGTGGCGGCGACCGGGCCCGGCGCGATCTCCAGGGCGCCGCGCAGGGTCGTGTGCCGCCAGATCTGGGTCAGGAACAGGATCGTCGACAGCGCCATCGCGCCGACGCCCATGAAGAAGAAGCCGGTCGCCACGTTGCCGAGGGCGACCTTGCGGATCCGCAGCAGGGCCGGCTCGATCACCGGCGCCGGGTGGCGCCGGGCCCGGCGCACGGTCAGCACCAGGCCGAGCACGCCGACCGCCGACAGGCCGATCACCTGCGCGCTGGTCCAACCCCAGGCCTGGCCCTGCGAGATGGTGCCGACGACCGCGCCGACCGACACCGCGAGCAGGCCGATGCCGAGCAGGTCCGGGCGGGGCCCGTCCTCGGTGCCGGAGCTGGTCAGCGACCAGCCGCCGAGCAGCAGCGCCACCGCCCCCAGCGGCAGGTTGACGACGAACACCCAGCGCCAGTCGACCTCCGCCAGCAGACCGCCCAGCGGCAGCGCGGCGGCGGAGCCGACCCCGCCGACCGCCGTCCACAGCCCGACCGCGACGCCCCGCTTGTGCGGCGGGAACAGGCCCAGCAGCAGGCTCATCGAGCTGGGGGCCATCAGCGCGGCGCCGACGCCCTGGAGGGCGCGGGTGGCGATCAGCACCTCCAGGTTCGGCGCCGCCGCGCAGCCGGCGGACGCGGCGGTGAACACCCCGAGGCCGAGCAGGAAGACCTGCTTCGTCCCGGAGCGGTCCGCCCAGCGCCCGCTCGGCAGCAGCAGCGCGGCGTAGGTGATCGCGTAGGCGCTCATCACCCAGGACAGCCCGGTCAGGCTGGCCGAGGGGAAGGACTCCTCCAGCCGGGGGAAGGCGATGTTGACGATCAGCATGTCCACCGCGGAGACGAACACTCCGACCAGGATCACCGCGATGGCCAGGCCTCGTCTGAGCCCACCGTTACCGAGCCCACTGTTGTTGGCGCTCATGCCTCGATCCACTTCTCGATCGCCCCGGCGGTGGCGGCGGCCTCGGCCTCGATCAGGGCGAGGTGGTCGGCGGCGACCTCGACGAGGTCGCCGGCGTCCTCCCAGCGCGGGGCGTCCGCCGCCGTCGCGCCGCCGAGCGGCCGGGCCGCCCGGATCAGCAGGGTGCGGGCGGCGACGGGCGCCGGCCGCGGGCCGGCGAACAGCGGCAGGTAGCCGCCCATGGCCAGCCAGTTGGCGTCGTCGACCAGGACGTCGCGCCGCTCCTGCAGGAGGATCCCGGCGAGCATGGCGGCGAACGCGCGCTCCGCCCGCTCCGGGTCGTCGTCCGGTGCCGGGGTGTCGATCATGGCGACCCCGGCGAGCGCGGCGCCCTCGGCCTCCAGCCGTCCGGCCAGCGACCGGGCGACGGCGCCGCCCATCGAGTAGCCGACCAGCACGAAGGGGTCGTCGCCGACCGCCGTACGGATCGCGCCCGCCATTGCCTCCTCGACGGCCTCCCGGGAGCCCGGGTTGAGTTCCGTCCCGAAGCCCGGCAGGGCGCACACCAGCACGTCCCGCACGCCCTCGAAGGACTCGGCCAGGCGCACGAACTGCTCCTGACCGGAGCCGACCACGTACACGTAGGACGGCACGCAGACCACCTTCACCCGGCCCGGGCCGGCCGCCAGCCGCACCAACGCGCCGCCCCGGTCGGGCAGTTCGTCGGCCGAGCCGAAGGCGGGACGGGCCGCGGCGGCGGCCAGCAGCCGGCGCAGCGAGGCCGGTAGCTCCCCGGCCTCGGCGGCCCGCCGCAGCCGGGCGCCGATGCTGTCCCCGGCCGGGGCCTGCGGCTGCTCCGCCGCCCCGGTGCCGGCCAGCTTGAGCAGCTGACGGGCGATCTCCGCCGGGGTGGGGTGCTCGAAGACGAACGAGACGGGCAGGCTCAGGCCGGTGGCCTGGGAGAGCCGGTTGCGCAGCCCGACCGCGCTCATCGAGTCCAGGCCGAGTTCCTTGAGCTTGCGCTCGACGTCGATGCTGTCGTCGGCGCCGTGCCCGAGCACCGCCACGACCTGGGCCGTGACGAGCTCCAGCACGACCCGCTCGCGGTCCGCGTCCGGCACTTCGGCCAGCCGCTGGGCCAGCGACCCGCCGGCCGCCTCGCGCCGGGCCGGGATCCGGACCAGGCCGCGCAGCAGCGCCGGCAGGGTCCGCTCGCGGGCCTGCGTCCGCAGCTCGGCCGGGTCCAGCTGGACGGGCGCCAGCAGGGCGGCATCCGCGGCGAGGGCCTGGTCGAACAGCTCCCCCGCGCGCTCGGCGGTCAGCCCGGTGGTGCCGGCCGGCGCCTCCTCGCCCGGCCGGGGGCCCCAGACCAGCACGGTGCCGGGCAGCCCGGCCGCGCGGCGGGTGCGCACCATCGCCTCGAGTGCCGCCGGGTGCGCGTCGGGCCGTTCGCCCAGCAGGGCGGCGTAGGAGGAGCACACCACGAAGGCGGCGAGGTCGGCGTCCGCGGTCAGCTCGTGCAGCCGCCAGGTGGACTCCAGCGGCGCGTCGCCGGCCTGGACGACCGCGCGCAGCGGCCGCGCCAGGGACTCCAGCAGGGCGGGCAACCGCTCGGGCGCCGGCGCCTCGACGCGCACCCGCGCGCCCAGCCGGGCCAGCTCGTCGACCAGCCCGTCCGTCGCGGCGTCGTGACCGTCGATCAGCAGCAGGTCCCGGACGCCGTGCCGGACGGCCAGGTGGCGGGCGATCGACGCGCCCTCGGCGCCGCCGGTGACCAGCACGGTGCCGTCCAGGTTCGTCAGCGCCGTCCGCTCGGCCGGCCCGGCTGCGACCGCGGCCAGCCGGGGTGCCAGGGCCTGCCCGCCGCGCACGGCGAGCTGCGGCTCGTCGGCGGCGAGCAGCGCGCCCCACTCCGGTTCGACGCCACCGTCCAGGTCCACCAGCAGGAAGCGGCCCGGGTGCGCGGACTGCGCGGCGCGCAGCACGCCCCACGCGGCGGCCCGGGCGGGCTCGGGGGTCTCCGGCCCGACGACGGCCACCGCACGGCGGGCCGTCACGACCAGCACGGCGTCACCGAAGCGCTCCTGCGCCAGCCAGTGCCGGACCAGCTCCGAGGCCTGCTCGGCGGCGCCGCGCACGGCGGCCGGGCCGTCCCCGGCGGGGGTGTCGAGCACGGTCAGCACGGCCTGCGGCACGGCGGCCCCGCCGTCCACGGCCAGGGCGAGCCCGGCCAGGTCGGCGTAGCGGTCGAGCACGCCCGGGGCGGCCTGGCCGAGCGCGGCCAGCCGGACGGGCGAGGCGGAGCCGAGCGCCACCGGGGCCCAGTCGACCCGGTACAACGAGCTCTGGCCGCGCCGCAGTTCCTCCAGGTGCGCCGGGTCGGCGTCGGCGAGGACGACGCGGCCCGCGGAGAGCACGGGCATGCCGTCCTCGCCGAAGACGTCCAGCCGCAGCGTGTCGCCGTCCGGGATGACCCGCACCAGGCCGCGGGCGGCGCCGGTGTCGACCAGGCGCACGCCGGACCAGGCGACCGGCAGCTTCGGCGCGCCCTGGTCGGCGAAGGCCGACTGGCCGACGTGCAGGGCGGCCTCGAAGAGCGCCGGGTGGATGCCGAAGCCGGCGGCGCCGACCTCCTCGGGCAGTGCCAGGTCGGCGTACAGCTCGGCGCCGGAGCGCCAGGCCGCCCGCACCCCGTGCAGGGCCGGGCCGCAGTCCAGGCCGAGGTCGGCCAGGGCCGCGTACAGCCCGTCCACCGACAGCGACTCGGCGCCGGCGGGCGGCCAAGTGCCGACCAGGACGGCGGCGGGCTCGGTGTCCTCGGGTGCGAGCCAGCCGGTGCAGTGCCGGGTCGACCCGGCGCGCTGGTCGCCGTCCGGGCGGGTGTGGATGGTCACCGGCCGGCGGCCGTCCGCGGCCGGGGCGCCGACGATGGCCTGCACCTGGAGCGCGGCGCCGTCCGGCACCAGCAGCGGCGCCTCGAAGACCAGCTCGTCGAGCAGCGGCGCCCCGACGCTGCGGCCGGCGGCCAGCGCCAGTTCGACCAGCGTGGTGCTGGGCGCGACCGGCAGGTCGAAGGCGACGTGGTCGCGCAGCCACGGCTGGGTCTCCTGCGACAGGCGGCCGGTGAGCACCCACTGCTCCCGGTCGGCGAGTTGCAGGGCCACCGCCAGGACGGGGTGCCCGACCCGGCCGAGGCCGGAGGCGGACGGGTCGCCGGCGGCCGGGCGCGGGTTCGGCCAGTAGCGCTTGTGCTGGAAGGCGTAGGTCGGCAGTTCGACCCGGCGGGCGCCGGCCTCGGCGAAGCAGACGGCCCAGTCGACCTTCACCCCGGCGGTGTGCGCCTCGGCGAGGGAGAACAGGAACCGCTTCAGGCCGCCCTCGCCGCGGCGCAGCGAGCCGACCACCTTGACCCGGCGGGCGGCGCCGCAGGCCTCGGCGGTGTCCTCCACGGCCATGGTCAGCACGGGGTGCGGGGACATCTCCAGGAAGCAGCCGGTGCCGCCGTCGATCAGCGCGCGGACGGCCGGCTCGAAGCCGACCTGGCCGCGCAGGTTGGCGTACCAGTAGGCGGCGTCCATGGTCGCCGTGTCGAGGTAGCCGCCGACCGCCGTCGAGTAGAACGGCACCCGGCCGCTGGTCGGCTCGACCGGCGCGAGGGCGGTGAGCAGCTCGGCCTCGATGGCCTCCACCTGCGCGGAGTGCGAGGCGTAGTCGACCTTGACCTTGCGGGCCCGGACGCCGTCGCGCTCGCAGGCTTCGAACACCTCGTCCAGCGCGCCGGGTTCACCGGCGACGACCACGGCGGCCGGGCCGTTCACGGCCGCGACGGAGAGCCGGCCCGCGTACGGCTTCAGCAGCTCCTCGACCCGGTCGACGGGCAGCGCCACGGACATCATGCCGCCCAGGCCCGCGAGCCTGTCGCGCACCAACTGGCTGCGGACCGCGACGATCCGGGCCGCGTCACGCAGCGACAGACCGCCCGCAACGTACGCCGCCGCGATCTCGCCCTGCGAGTGGCCGACCACGGCCGAGGGCTCGACACCGTAGGAACGCCAGAGGGCGGCGAGGCTGACCATGACGGCGAACAGCGCCGGCTGGACGACATCCACCCGCTCGAACGACGGCGCACCCTCGGCGCCGCGCAGGACGTCCTCCAGGCTCCAGTCGACGAACTCGGCCAGCGCCTCACCACACGCGGCGATCTCCGCCGCGAACACCGGCGCCGAGTCCAGCAGTTCAACGGCCATCCCGACCCACTGCGCACCCTGACCGGGGAACACGAACACCGGCTTGACGGCCGAGGAGGTCGAACGCCCGCTGGCCGTCCGCTCGGTCACCTCGCCGACCGCGAAGGCGGCCAGCTCGGCGGTCAGGTCGTCCCGCTCGGCGGCGACCAGCACCGCCTGGTACTCCAGCCGGGCCCGGGTGGTCAGTTGGGAGTACCCGAGGTCGAGGACGGAGAGCCCGGGGTTCTCCAGCAGGTGCCGTCGCAGCCGCTCGGCCTGGGCACGCAGGGCGGCACCGGTCCGGGCGGAGAGCAGCACCGGCACGGCCGGGGCGGCCTCGGCCGCGGGCTCGGCGGCCCGGAGGTCGGCCGGGGCCTCCTCGACGATGATGTGCGCGTTGGTGCCGCTCACGCCGAAGGACGACACGCCGGCCCGGCGCGGGCGCTCGCCCGCGGGCCACGGCCGGGCCTCGGTCAGCAGCTCGACCTCGCCGGTCTGCCACTCGATGTGCGGGGACGGCGCGTCGACGTGCAGCGTCTGCGGCAGCACCTCGTTGCGCATCGCCATCACCATCTTGATCAGGCCGGCGACGCCGGAGGCGCCCGAGGTGTGGCCGATGTTCGACTTGATCGAGCCGAGCCACAGCGGCTCGCCGTCGCGCTCCTGGCCGTAGGTGGCCAGCAGGGCGTGCGCCTCGATCGGGTCGCCGAGGACGGTGCCGGTGCCATGGCCCTCGACGGCGTCCACCTCGCCCGCCGACAGCCCGGCGTTGGCGAGCGCCTGCCGGATCACCCGCTCCTGCGAGGGGCCGTTGGGTGCGGTGAGGCCGTTGCTGGCGCCGTCCTGGTTGATCGCGGTGCCCCGGATCAGGCCGAGGATGCGGCGGCCGTTGCGCCGCGCGTCGCTCAGCCGCTCCAGCACGACCAGGCCGAGGCCGTCCGAGAAGCCGGTGCCGCTGGCCGAGGCCGCGTAGGCGCGGCAGCGGCCGTCACCGGAGACCGCCTGCTGGCGGCTGAACTCGGTCATGATGACCGGCGTGGTCATGAAGGTCACGCCGCCGGCCAGGGCCAGCGAGCACTCGCCGCCCCGCAGCGCCTGCGCGGCGAGGTGCAGGGCGACGCCGGAGGAGGAGCACGCCGTCTCGACCGAGAGGGCCGGGCCCTCCAGGCCGAGGGTGTAGGCGATCCGGCCGGAGGCGACGCTCGTCATGGTGCCGGTCAGCCGGTAGCCCTCGTACTCCTCGGGCACGTTCACCGAGTAGTCGGCGCCCGTGATGCCGACGAACACGCCGGTGTCGCTGCCGCGCAGCGAGGTCGGGTCGATGCCCGCGTGTTCCAGGGTCTCCCAGGAGGTCTCCAGCAGCAGCCGCTGCTGGGGGTCCATGGCGACGGCCTCGCGCGGGCTGATGCCGAAGAAGTCGGCGTCGAAGTCGCCGATGCCGTTGACGAAGCCGCCGGCCCGGGAGGTGCTGGTGCCGATCTGGGCCGCGTCGCCGTAGAGCTTCGTCAGGTCCCAGCCGCGGTCGGTCGGGAACGGGCCGATCACGTCGCGGCCCTCGGCGACGACCGTCCACAGGTCCTCGGCGGAGGTGATGCCGCCGGGGTAGCGGCAGCCGATGCCGATGATGGCCAGCGGCTCGTCCACCGAGCCCTGGCGCTTCTGCGCGGCCGGGGCGGCGGTGTCCGGGGTGCCGTCCGCCTGCGCGAGCAGCAGCCGGGCGACGGCCAGCGGCGTCGGGTGGTCGAACACGACGGTCGCGGGCAGCGGAACGCCGGTGCTCTGCGACAGCCGGTTGCGCAGCTCGACGGCCATCACCGAGTCGAAGCCGAGCTCCTTGAACGCCCGGTCGCCGTCCACCTCCTCGGCGGAGTCGTGGCCGAGCACGGACGCCACCTGCGCCCGCACCAGGTCGAGCACCGCGCCCAGCCGCTCGGCCTCCGGCACCTCGGCCAGCCGCAGCGCCAGCGTGCGGCCGGCGGCCGAACGCCGGGCCGGCACCCGGACGAGCCCGCGCAGCACGGCGGGCAGCAGCCCGGCCCGGGCCTGCTCGCGCAGGACGGCCGGGTCCAGCTCGACCGGGGCCAGCAGCGGCTCGGCGGCCGCCAGGGCGCGGTCGAACAGGTCCAGGGCCGTGGCGGTCGCCAGCGACAGGATGCCGGCCTGGGCGACCAGCGCCGCGTCGGCCGAGCCGGCGTCGGCGGCGCCCCGGCCGTCCGCCCAGAAGCCCCAGGCGAGCGAGGTGGCCGGCAGGCCGGCCGCGCGGCGGGCGGCGGCCAGCGCCGTCAGCGCCGCGTCCGCGGCGGAGCGGGCGGCCTGGCCGGGGATGCCGGCCAGGCCCTCGAAGGCGGAGCAGAGCACGAACGCGGCCAGGTCCGCGTCGGCGGTCAGCTCGTGCAGGTGCCGGGCCGGCTCGACGGTGGCGCGCAGCACCGCCGCCAGGCGGTCGGGCGTCAGCGTCTCGACCAGGCCCGCGTCGGGCGCGCCGGCGGCGTGCACGACGGCGGTCAGCGGGTGCTCCAACCCGGTGACCATGGCGGCCAGTTGGTCCCGGTCGGCGAGGTCGCAGGGCGCGACCCGGAGCCGGTCGCCGAGCGGCGCCAGCTCGGCGGCCAGGGCGTCGGCCTGTTCCGGGGCGACGGCCAGCACCAGGTGGCGGGCGCCGTGCCGGGCGATCAGGTGCTCGGCGAAGCGGGCGCCGAAGTCGCCGGTGACCAGGACGGTGCCGTCCGGGTCCAGGGCCCGCGCGCCGTCCGCCGCGGCGGAGAGCCGGGCGAGGCGGGGTGCGAGCACCTTGCCGGCCCGGACGGCCAACTGGGGCTCGTCCAGGCCGAGCAGCGCGGCCCACTCCGGTTCGGCGTCCGCGGCCGGGTCCACGTCGACCAGGAGGAAGCGGCCCGGGTGCTCGGACTGCGCGGCGCGCACGAGGCCCCACGCCGCGGCCTGCGCGGCGTCGGGGGCCTCGCCGCCGACCGGGGCCGCCCCGCGGGTGGCCAGGACCAGCGTGACCCCGTCCAGCGGCCCGGCGGCCGTCCAGTCCCGCACCAGCGCCAGCGCCTCGGCGGGGGTGCCGGTCGCGGCCAGCACGGCTCGCGGGGCGGGCGCCCCCTCCCCGACCGCCTGCCGCAGCGCGGCCGGGTCGGCGTGCCGGTCGGACAGGCCCGGGGCGGCGTCGCCCAGCGCGGCCAGCCGGACGGGCTTGGCCGCGGCGACCTGCACGGGCACCCAGTCCAGCCGGTACAGCGGGCTCGGCCCGCGGCGCGAGCGCCCGAAGCGGGCAGGCTCGGCGGCCCGCACGGCGATCCGGTCCACGTGCACGACCGAGGCGCCGTCCGCGTCGAACAGGTCCAGCCGGAGCAGGCCCTCGCCCACCGGGGCGAGTCGCGCCCGCACCCGGGAGGACTTCTCCCCGGCCAGCCGCACGCCCGACCAGGACACCGCCGAGGAGACCGCCTCGGCGCCCGCCCGGTGGGCGACGTGCAGGGCGGACTCCAGCAGCGTCGGGTGGACGGCGAAGCCGCCCGGCTCGGCGCCGTCCGGCAGGGCGAGCTCGGCGAACACCTCGCCGCCGCTGCGCCACGCCGACTGCGCGCACTGCATCAACGGGCCACAGTCCAGGCCGAGTTCGGCCAGCGACGCGTACAGCTCGTCGACCGACACCGGCTCGGCGCCGGCCGGCGGCCACTCCCCGCCCAGCCGGGCGGCCGGCGCCTCGGCGCCGACCGCCAGCCGGCCTCGGGCGTGGCAGACCGCCTCGGCGAAGGGCTCGTCGCCGGAGTCCGGCCGCGAGTAGACCGCGACCTCGCGGCGGCCCTCGGCGTCGGCCTGGCCGAGCGTCACCTGCACGCGGGCGGCGGCGTCGTCGCCGAACACCAGCGGGGCGTCGAGGCTCAGCTCCTCCACCACGGCACAGCCGACGTGCCGGCCGGCCGACAGCACCAGCTCCACCAGCGCCGCACCGGGCAGGGCGACCGTGCCGAACAGCGCGTGGTCGTTGGCCCACGGCTGCCCCTGCGCGGAGACCCGGCCGGTGAACACCCACTCGTCACGGTCGCCGACCTGCACGGCCGCCGCCAGCACCGGGTGCTCCACCCGGCCCAGGCCGACCGCCGACGCGTCGGCGAGGCCGGTGGCGTCCAGCCAGTAGTGCTTGCGCTGGAAGGCGTAGGTCGGCAGCTGCACCGAGCGGGCACCGGCGAAGGCCGCCGCCCAGTCGACCTTCACCCCGGCGGCGTGCGCCTGGCCGAGGGAGAGCAGGAAGCGCGGCAGGCCGCCCTCCTCCCGCTTCAGCGAACCCACCACCGACACCCGGCCGTTGGCCTCCGCCGCCTCGACGGCGTCCTCCACGGCCATGGTGAGGACCGGGTGCGGGGACATCTCCAGGAAGCAGCCGGTGCCCTCGGCGATCAGCGCGCGGATGGCCGGCTCGAAGCCGACCTGACCGCGCAGGTTCCTGTACCAGTAGTCGGCGTCCAGCACCGCCGTGTCGATGAACTCGCCGACGACGGTGGAGTAGAACGGGATCCGGCCGCTGGTCGGCTCGACCGGCGCCAGGGCGGCGAGCAGGTCCGCTTCGATGATCTCGACCTGCTGCGAGTGCGAGGCGTAGTCGACCTTGACCTTGCGGGCCCGGACTCCGTCGCGCTCGCAGGCCTCGAACACCTCGTCCAGCGCGCCGGGTTCACCGGCGACGACGACGGCGGCCGGGCCGTTCACGGCGGCCACCGAGAGGCGGCCCGCGTACGGCTTCAGCAGCTCCTCGACCCGCTCCACCGGCAGCGCCACCGACATCATGCCGCCCAGGCCCGCGAGCCTGTCGCGCACCAACTGGCTGCGCACGGCGACGATCCGGGCCGCGTCGCGCAGCGACAGCCCGCCCGCGACGTACGCGGCCGCGATCTCGCCCTGCGAGTGGCCGACCACGGCCGAGGGCTCGACGCCGTACGAGCGCCACAGCGCCGCCAGCGACACCATGACGGCGAACAACGCCGGCTGGACGACATCCACCCGCTCGAACGACGGCGCACCCTCGGCGCCGCGCAGGACGTCCTCCAGGCTCCAGTCGACGAACTCGGCCAGCGCCTCACCACACGCCGCGATCTCCGCCGCGAACACCGGCGCCGAGTCCAGCAGTTCGACCGCCATCCCGACCCACTGCGCACCCTGACCCGGGAACACGAACACCGGCTTCACCGTGCCACCGGCCGAACGGCCCTCCACCACCAGCGGCGAGGGCTCGCCCACCGACAGCGCCGCCAGACCCGCCAACAGCTGCTCACGATCGGCCGCCGCCACCACAGCCCGGTGCTCCAGCTGCGCCCGCGTCGTCGCCGCCGAGAACCCCACATCGGCAAGCGACAGCTCAGGCCGCGCCACCAGATGCGCCCGCAACCGCTCCGCCTGCGCCCGCACCGCCGCCGCACTACGACCCGACACCGGCACCGCGACCGCCGGAACGTCGGCGCTCGGCTCAACGGACAGCGGCTCCTCGGCCGGCGCCTCCTCCAGGATCACGTGCGTGTTCGTCCCGCTCACACCGAACGAAGACACCGCCGCACGACGCGGCCGCCCGTCCACCACCGGCCAGTCCCGCGCCTCCGTCAGCAGCTCGACCCGGCCCGAGGTCCAGTCGATGTGCGGCGAGGGCTCGTCGACGTGCAGCGTGGCGGGCAGCATGCCGTTGCGCATCGCCATGACCATCTTGATCACGCCCGCGACACCGGCGGCCATCGAGGTGTGGCCGATGTTGGACTTGATCGAGCCCAGCCACAGCGGCTCGCCCTCGCGCTCGCGCCCGTAGGTCGCCAGCAGCGCGTGCGCCTCGATGGGGTCGCCGAGGGTGGTGCCCGTGCCGTGGCCCTCGACGGCGTCGACGTCGGCGGCGGTCAGCCCGGCGTTCGCCAGCGCCGCCCGGATCACCCGCTCCTGCGAGGGGCCGTTGGGCGCGGTGAGGCCGTTGCTGGCGCCGTCCTGGTTGACGGCCGTACCGCGGATCAGGCCGAGGATCTTCCGCCCGTTGCGCTTGGCGTCGGACAGGCGCTCCAGCACGACCAGGCCGAGGCCGTCCGCGAAGCCGGTGCCGTCCGCGTCGGACGAGTACGCCTTGCAGCGCCCGTCCGGCGAGACCGCCTGCTGCTTGCTGAACTCGGCCAGCATGAACGGGCCGGACATCACGGTGACGCCGCCGACCAGGGCCATCGAGCACTCGCCCGCGCGCAGTGCCTGCACGGCCATGTGCAGGGCGACCGAGGAGGAGGAGCAGGCGGTGTCGACGGACACCGCCGGGCCCTCCAGGCCGAACACGTACGAGATGCGGCCCGAGGACACGCTCGCCGCGCCGCCGGTCAGCTGCAGGCCCTCGATCTGCGGCAGGCTGCCCGCGGGCATCGCGCAGTAGTCGCTGGTGCCGACGCCGCAGAAGACGCCGGTGTTGGTGCCGCGCAGCGTCGTCGGGTCGATGCCGGCGTGTTCGAAGGCCTCCCAGGAGGCTTCGAGCAGCAGGCGCTGCTGCGGGTCCATGGCCAGCGCCTCGCGCGGCGAGATGCCGAAGAAGTCGGCGTCGAACTCGCCGACGTCCTCCAGGAAGCCGCCGCCGCTGGTGGAGACGGCGCCGGGCCGGCTCATGGTCGGGTCGTAGAGCCGCTCCACGTCCCAACCGCGGTCGGTGGGCAGGCCGGTGACGGCGTCACGGCCGGCCGCCACGAGCTCCCACAACTGCTCGGGGGTGGTCACTCCGCCCGGATAGCGGCAGCTCATGCCGACGATCGCCAGCGGCTCGCTGGCCTGGGCGAGGATCTGCTTGTTGAGCTGGCGGAGCCGGTCGGTCTCCTTGAGGGACTTCCGCAGCGCTTCTATGAGCTGGTTCTGATCGGTGGCCATTCTCTATTCCTTCGTCTCCGAGCTCATTGCGGCGGGGGCGTGCTGGGCCGGGTTCACCCGAGGTCCTCCTGCGCCATCCGGATCAGGGCTTCCGCATCCATCTCGTCGATCGACGCGCCGCCGGCCTCCTCGGTTGCCGTCTCGGGCAACTCACTGTCCGCCAGTTCCCGCAGGGTGCCCAGAAGTCCGGCCAGCCGCAGCCGTTCGATCGGGATCGACGCCAGCAGCGCCCGGATCTCCTCCTCCTCGGACCGCGGTCGGCCCGCCGCGTCGGGGACGATCTCCGGCAGCAGGTGGCGGGCGATCGCCGCCGGCGACGGGTGGTCGAACACGACGGTGGCGGCCAGCCGGACGCCGGTGGCCTGGGTGAGCCGGTTGCGCAGCTCGACGGCGCTCAGCGAATCGAAGCCGAGGTCCTTGAACGCGCGCTCCGGGTCGATCGCGGCGGCCGAGGCGTGGCCGAGGACGGCCGCCACCTGCGCCTGCACGACCTCCAGGACGATCCGCTCGCGCTCCGCCTCGGGCACGGCCCCCAGCCGCTGGGCCAGCACGCTCGCCCCGGCGTCGGCCGCCCGGGCCGGCAGCCGGACCAGGCCGCGCAGCAGCGGCGGCAGCATCCCGGCCCGGGCCTGCGCCCGCAGCACGGCGGTGTCCAGGAGGACGGGCGCCACCAGCGCGGCATCCACCTCCAGCGACCGGTCGAACAGTGCCGGGCCGGTCTCCGGGGTCAGCGCGCTGACCCCCATTCGCCCGAGCCGGGCCAACTCCGCCTCGCCCAACTGGGCTGCCATGCCGGCCGTTTCGGACCAGAGGCCCCAGGCGAGCGAGGTCGCCGGCAGGCCGGCGGCGCGGCGGGACGCGGCCAGCGCGTCCAGAGCCGCGTTCGCGGCCGCGTAGTTGCCCTGGCCGGGGCTGCCCATCAGGGCGGCCACCGAGGAGAACAGCACGAACGCCGACAGGTCCGTCCCGGCGGTCAACTCGTGCAGGTGCCAGGCGGCTTCGAGCTTCGGGCGGAGCACCCGCTCGACCTGCTCGGGCGACAGCGACTCGACCGTGCCGTCGTCCAGCACACCGGCGGCGTGCACGACGGCCGTCAGCGGCTTCTCCGATTCCGCGATGGCTGCCGCCAGTTGCGCGCGGTCCGCGACGTCGCAGGCCACCACCGTCGCGGTCGCGCCCAACTCGGCCAGTTCCGCGACGAGTTCGGCGGCACCGGCGGCCCGGGGGCCGCTGCGGCTGAGCAGCAGCAGGTCACGCACGCCGTGCGCGGCCGCCAGGTGCCGGGCGAACACCGCGCCCAGGCCGCCCGTACCGCCGGTGACCAGGACGGTCCCGTCCGCGCCCAGCGGCGCCGGCACGGTCAGCACGACCTTGCCGACGTTGCGCCCCTCGCGCAGGTGGCGCAGCGCCTCGCGGCCCTGCCGGACGTCCCAGGTGCGGACGGGCGCGAACCGCAGGACGCCCTGCTCGAACAGGGCGACGATCTCGGCCAGCAGCTCGGCCAGGCGCTGCGGCCCGGCCTCCCACAGGTCGAACGCCCGGTAGGTGACGCCCGGCCGGGCGGCCGCGATCGCGTCCGCGTCGCGGATGTCGGCCTTGCCCATCTCCACGAACCGGCCGCCGCGCGGCAGCAGGTCGAGCGAGGCGTCGACGAACTCGCCGGTCAGTGAGTTCAGGACGACGTCCACCCCGGCGCCCCCGGTGGCGGCCAGCAGGTCGTCACGGAAGGCCGTGTCACGGGAGTTGGCGATGCGCTCCGCCGGGACGGCCCCGGCGGTCAGCACGTCCCACTTGGCGGGGCTCGCGGTGGCGAACACCTCCGCGCCGAGGTGGCGGGCGATCTGCACGGCGGCCGTGCCGACCCCGCCGGCGGCGGCGTGCACCAGCACCCGCTCCCCCGCGCGCAGCCCGGCCAGGTCCACCAGGCCGTAGTAGGCGGTCGCGTAGGCCACCGGCACCGACGCCGCCTCGGTGAACGACCAGCCGTCCGGGATCCGGGCGAGCAGGGCCCGGTCGGCGACGGCCACCGGGCCGAAGGAGCCGCCCACGATCCCGAACACCCGGTCGCCGGGCGCCAGGTCGGTGACCCCGGTGCCGACCTCCAGCACCGTGCCCGCCGCCTCGGCGCCCAGCGGGACGTCGTCGGGGTACACGCCGAGGGCGATCAGCACGTCGCGGAAGTTCACCCCGGCGGCGCGGACGCCGATCCGCACCTCGCCGGCCGCGAGCGGGCGGCGGGCGGTCGACGCGGTGACCTCGACGCCGTCCAGCGAGCCCTTGCGGGTCACGGACAGGTGCCACGGCCCGTCTGCGGCCGGGGCGGGGGCCGGGGCCAGGCGCGGGGCGAGCACCCGCTCGCCGCGCACGGCGACCTGCGGCTCGTCGGCGTCGAGCAGGGCGCCCCAGTCGGGCGTTCCGCCGTCCGCGCCGTCCAGGTCGACCAGCAGGAACCGGCCCGGGTGCTCGGACTGCGCGCTGCGCAGCAGGCCCCACATCGCCGCCTGGGCGGCGTCCGGCGCCTCGCCGTCGACGGACACCGCGTTCCGGGTGACCAGGGCCAGCCGGGTCCCGGCCGACCAGTCGGCGGCCAGCCAGCGCTGCACCAGGGCGAGCGCCCCGACGACGGCCTCGCGGGCCGCGTCGGCCTCGTTCCCCGCCGGGGTGGCGATGGACGCCACCACCAGCCGCGGCTTGGATCCGCCCTCGGCGAAGGCCTGTCCGAGCGCGGTCAGGCTCTCGAACCGCTCACCGTCGACGGCCGCGCCGCCCAGCACCGCCGGCCGGACGGGCTGCGCCGCGCCGAGCGCCACCGGCGCCCAGTCCAGCCGGTGGACGGACTGCCCGCCGCCGTTGCGCAGCCGCTCCAGCTGGGCCGCGTCGACCGGGCGCATGTCCAGCCGCTCCAGGCTCAGCACCGGCTCGCCCTGCTCGCTCGCGACGTCCAGCCCGAAGGCGGCCTCGTCCACCCGGCGCATCCGGATCCGCACCCGGGACAGGCCGCGCGGCGCGATCCGCACCCCGGACCAGGAGAACGGCAGGAACGCCTGGTCGTTAGGCCCGTCCGAGAGCAGGCCGGCGTGCAGGGAGGCGTCGAACAGCGCGGGGTGCACACCGAAACCGTCGCCGCCGCTGTCGCCCGGCAGGGCCACCTCGGCGTACACGGACTCGCCGACCCGCCAGGCCGTCCGGACGCCCTGGAACGTCGGGCCGTAGTCGAAGCCGAGTTCGGCCATGCCCGCGTACAGCGCGGCGCCGGTCAGTTCCGTCCCCCCGGCGGGCGGCCACTCGGTCGGCAGCCACACCGCCGGAGCGGCGCTCTCGGCCGCCAGCCAGCCGCGCGCGTGGCACACCGGTTCGACGGCCTCCTCGGCCGACGCCACCTCCGGGCGGGCGAACACCGCGACCTCGCGGCGGCCGTCCTCGGTGGAAGCTCCCACCGTGACGCGGAGTTGGGCGGCCGCGCCCTCCTCCAGCAGCAGCGGCGACTCCATCACCAGCTCGTCCACCACCGGCACACCCACCCGGCGGCCGGCCGCCGCGACCAACTCCACCCAGGCCGTACCGGGGACGATCACGTGGCCGAGCACGACGTGGTCGCTCACCCACGGCTGGGCGCCGGCGGTCAGGCGGCCGGTGAACAGCCACTCGTCGCGATCGCCGACCTGGGCGGCGGCGGCGAGCACCGGGTGCTCGATCCGGTCCAGGCCGGCCGCCGTGACGTCCCCGGCGCCGGCGCCCGGGGTCAGCCAGAAGCGCTCGCGCTGGAAGGCGTACGTGGGCAGGTCGACGATCTTGGCGCCGGTGCCCGCGTAGAAGGCGGCCCAGTCGACGGCCGAACCGGCGGTGTGGGCCCGGCCGAGGAAGCCGGCGAAGGTCTCGCGGTCCTCCTGCTTGGCGCGCAGGGCGGCCGCGAACGCCGCCTCCGTGTCGTCCTCGACGCACTGGCGGGCCATCGCGGTCAGCACCGCGTCGGGGCCGAGCTCCAGGAAACGGCGAACGCCCAGGCCCCACAGGGTGGTCACGCCGTCGGCGAAGCGCACCGCCTGGCGCACGTGGCGCACCCAGTACTCGGCGTCGAAGGCCTCGACCAGGGCGCCGGTGACGTTGGAGACCACCAGGATGGTCGGCTCGGCGTAGGTCAACTTCTCGGCGACCGTACGGAATTCGGCCAGCATGGGTTCCATGCGGGGCGAGTGGAAGGCGTGCGAGACCCGCAGCCTCGTCGTCTTACGACCCTCGACCCTCGGCAGCCACTCCTCGACGGCGTCCGCGTCACCCGAGACGACCAGCGCGGTGGGCGCGTTGATCGCGGCGATCTCCAGCCGGCCCTCGAACCCGGCCAGCGACTCGGCGACCTCCGCCTCGGTGGCCTGCACGGCCACCATCGCGCCACCGGCGGGCAGCGCGCCCATCAACCGGCCACGCGCGACGACGAGTTCGGCGGCGTCGGCGAGCGAGAGGACGCCCGCGACGTGCGCGGCGGCGATCTCGCCGACCGAGTGCCCGACCAGATAGTCCGCCCGCAGCCCCACTGACTCCGCCAGCCGGAACAGCGCCACCTCGACCGCGAACAGCGCGGCCTGGGTGAACTCGGTCGAGTTCAGCTCCTCACCACCGGCCGCGATCAACTCCCGCACCGAGCACCCCAGTCGGGCATCCAGCTCGGCGCAGACCTCGGTCAGCGCCCGCTCGAACACCGGGAAGGTACCGGCCAGCTCCAGGCCCATCCCGGCCCGCTGCGAACCCTGCCCGGTGAACAGGAACGCCGACTTCCCACCGACACCCGGCGCCCCGGCCGCGACCGCGGCCAGGCGCTCGATCAGCTCGTCACGCCCCGAGGCGACGACGACCGCACGCCGCTCCAGCAGCGCCCGGCTGGCCGTCGCCGAGAACGCGACGTCCGCGACCGAGAGTTCGGGCCGCGCCAGCAGGTGCGCGCGCAGCCGCTCGGCCTGGGCCTTCAGCGCCGCGTCCGTCCGGGCGGACACCACGACCGGCAGCGGCGCTGCCGGCCCAGCGGGCTCGACCGCCATCGGCTCGACCGCCGGCGGCTCCTCCACGATGATGTGGGTGTTGGTGCCGCTGACGCCGAACGAGGACACGCCCGCGCGACGCGGCCGCTCACCGGCCGGCCACTTCCGGGCCTCGGTCAGCAGCTCGACCCGGCCGGACTCCCAGTCCACGTGCGAGGACGGCTCGTCCACGTGCAGGGTCTGCGGCAGCACGCCGTGCCGCATCGCCATCACCATCTTGATCACGCCCGCCACGCCGGCGCCCGCGGAGGTGTGGCCGATGTTCGACTTGATCGAGCCCAGCCACAGCGGCTCGTCCCCGGCCCGCTCGCGCCCGTAGGTCGCCAGCAGGGCCTGCGCCTCGATCGGGTCGCCCAGCCTGGTGCCGGTGCCGTGGCCCTCGACCGCGTCGACGTCGGCGAGCGACAGGCCCGCGCTGGCCAGCGCCGCCCGGATCACCCGCTCCTGCGAGGGACCGTTCGGCGCGGTGAGACCGTTGCTGGCGCCGTCCTGGTTGATCGCGGTGCCCCGGATCAGGCCGTGGATGCGGCGCCCGTTGCGGCGCGCGTCCGACAGCCGCTCCAGCACGAGCAGGCCGAGGCCGTCCGAGAAGCCGGTGCCGTCCGCCGAGGACGCGTACGCCTTGCAGCGCCCGTCCTCCGCCAGGCCGCGCTGGCGGCTGAACTCGCGCAGCATGAACGGGCTCGGCATCAGTGTCACGCCGCCCGCCAGGGCGAGCGAGCACTCGCCGCCCCGCAGCGCCTGCACGGCCATGTGCAGGGCGACCGAGGAGGAGGAGCAGGCGGTGTCGACGGAGACCGCCGGGCCCTCCAGGCCGAGCAGGTAGGAGATCCGGCCCGAGGACACGCTCGCCGCGCCGCCGGTGAGCTGGAAGCCCTCGATCTCCGGCAGGGCGCGCTCCTGCCCCATGCCGTAGTCGGTGACGCTCAGCCCGCAGTAGACGCCGGTGTCGCTGCCGCGCAGCGTGCCGACGTCGATCCGCGCGTCCTCAAAGGCCTCCCAGGAGGCTTCGAGCAGCAGGCGCTGCTGCGGGTCCATCGCGGTCGCCTCGCGCGGCGAGATGCCGAAGAACTCCGCGTCGAACTCGCCGATGCGGTCGACGAATCCGCCGCCCCGGGCGTAGACCGTCCCGGGCTGCTCCGGGTCGGGGCTGTACAGCCGCTCCAGGTCCCAGCCGCGGTCGTCGGGCAGCGGCGCGACGGCGTCGCGCCCCTCCGCGACCAGCTCCCACAGCCCGTCCGGCGAGGACACCCCGCCGGGGTAGCGGCAGCTCATCCCGATGATGGCCAGCGGCTCGGTCGCCCGGGACTCGGCCTCCTCCAACTGCGCTCTGGTCTCGTTGAGTTCGAGCGCGACCTTCTTGAGGTAGCGGACCAGCTTCTCCTGCTGGTCGACGCTCTCCGTCGTCATCTCCGTGTCCCCCGTCACTCGTCGCCCAGCTGAACATCGATCATTCGGAACAGGTCCTCGGCGGTGGTCGCCGCCTGGAGCTGCTCCCGCTCGCTCTGCGCCCTGCTCACCGGCTCGCCCTCGCCCGGGCCGGCGGCCGCCGCCGCTCCGGCGCTGATGGCCGACAGCAGGGTGCGCAGGCGCTTGGCCACCCGCTGCTGCTCCTCCGCCGAACTGGCGGCGAGCATCTCCTCCAGCCGCCGGACCTCCTGGTCGATCGGAGGCTCGGCCGGCTCCCCGCCGCCCAGCTCCGACAGCAGCAGGTCCGCCACCGCCGCCGGCGTCGGGTGGTCGAAGACCAGCGTCGCCGGCAGCCGCACGCCCGTGGACTGGGCGAGCCGGTTGCGCAGTTCGACGGCGCCGAGCGAGTCGAAGCCGAGGTCCTTGAAGGCCCGGTCCGGCTCGATCGCGGCCGCCGAGGCGTGGCCGAGGACGGCCGCCACCTGCGCCTGGACGGCCTCCAGCACGATCCCCGCCCGCTCCGGCTCCGCCACCGCCGCCAGCCGCTGCGCCAGCACGCTCGCCCCGGCGTCGGCCGCCCGGGCCGGCAGCCGGACCAGGCCGCGCAGCAGCGGCGGCAGCATCCCGGCCCGGGCCTGGGCGCGCAGCACGGTGGTGTCCAGCAGCACCGGGGCCACCATGGCCGCGTCCACGTCCAGCGACCGGTCGAACAGCGCCGGTCCGGTCGCCGGGGTCAGCGCGCCGACTCCCATCCGCTCCAGGCGCGCGAACTCGGCCTCGCCCAACTGGGCGGCCATACCGGCCGTTTCGGACCACAGACCCCAGGCGAGCGAGCTCGCCGGCAGGCCGGCCGCCCGGCGGGACGCGGCCAGCGCGTCCAGCGCCGAGTTCGCGGCCGCGTAGTTCGCCTGCCCCGGGCTGCCGATGAGGGCGGACACCGAGGAGAACAGCACGAACGCCGTCAGGTCGGCTCCGGCGGTCAACTCGTGCAGGTGCCAGGCGGCTTCGAGCTTCGGGCGCATCACGCGGTCGACCTGCGCGGGCGACAGCGAGGCGATCACGCCGTCGTCGAGCACACCGGCGGCGTGCACGACGGCCGACAGCGGCTTCTCCGATTCCGCGATGGCGGCCGCCAGTTGTGCGCGGTCCGCGACGTCACAGGCGACCACCTTCGCGGTCGCACCCAACTCGGCCAGCTCGGCCACCAGTTCGGCGGCACCGGCGGCCCGCGGGCCGCTGCGGCTCAGCAGCAGCAGGTGCCGCACGCCACGGGCGGCGACCAGGTGGCGGGCGAAGACCGCGCCCAGGCCACCCGTACCACCGGTGATCACCACCGTGCCCTCGGCGTCGAACTCCACCGCCGACTCACCGCTGGACGCCTTCACCAGGCGCGGCGCCAGTACCCGGCCGCCGCGCAGCGCCACCTGCGGCTCGTCGCCGTCCAGCAGCGCGCCCCAGTCCGGTCCGGAGCCGTCGTCGGAGCCGTCCTCGGAACCGTCCAGGCCGACCAGGTCGACCAGCAGGAAGCGGTCCGGGTTCTCCGACTGCGCACTGCGCAGCAGGCCCCACAGCGCGGCCTGGGCGACGTCCGCCGCCCCGCCGTCCACGGACACCGCGTTCCGGGTGACCAGGGCCAGCCGCACCTCGGCCGTCCAGTCGGCGGCCAGCCACCGCTGCACCAGCTCCAGCGCCTCGGCCACGGCCTCGCGGGCCGCGTCGGCCTCGTTCCCCGCCGGAGTGGCGACGGACGCCACCACCAGCCGCGGCTTCGGGGCGCCCTCGGCGAGCGCCTTCTCCAGCGCCGCCAGGTCGGCGAACGCCTCGCCCTCGACACCCGCACCGTCCAGCACCGCCGGCCGGACGGGCTGCGCCGCGCCGAGCGCCACCGGCGCCCAGTCCAGCCGGTACACCGACTGGGCGCCACCGCGCCGCAGCCGCTCCAGCTGCGAGAGGTCCACCGGGCGCATGTCCAGCCGCTCCAGGCTCAGCACCGGCTCGCCCTGCTCGGACACCACGTCCACCCGCAGAGCGGAGTCACCGGCGGGCGAGATCCGCACCCGGACCCGGGAGAGGCCCGGCCGGCCGCCGGTCACCTTCGACCACGAGAACGGCAGCAGGGTCGCGCCGCCGTCCGCGCCCTTCTCCGCGAACGCGCCGTGCAGCGTCGCATCGAACAGCGCCGGGTGCAGGGCGAAGCCCTCGCCGCCGGTGTCGCCCGGCAGGGCCACCTCGGCGAACACCTCGGAGCCGACCCGCCACGCCGTCCGCACGCCCTGGAACACCGGGCCGTAGTCGAAGCCGAGCTCGGCCATGCCCGCGTACAGCGCGCCGCCGGTCATCTCCGTCCCACCGGTGGGCGGCCACTCGGTCGGCAGCCACACCGCCGGAGCGGCACTCTCGGCCGCCAGCCAGCCACGGGCGTGGCAGACCGCCTCGACGGCCTCCTCGGCCGACGCCGACTCCGGGCGGGCGAACACCGCCACCTCGCGACGGCCGTCCGCACCCGCGACGCCCACCGTGACGCGCAGCTGCGCGGCGCCGCCCTCCTCCAGCAGCAGCGGCGACTCCATCACCAGCTCGTCCACCACCGGCACACCCACCCGGCGACCGGCCGCCGCGACCAGGTCCACCCACGCGGTGCCCGGGACGATCACCATGCCCAGGACGACGTGGTCGCGCACCCACGGCTGCGACTCGGTGGAGAACCGTCCGGTGAACACCCACTCGTCACGGTCGCCGACCTGCACGGCCGCCGCCAGCACCGGGTGCTCCATGCGGTCCAGGCCGGCCGCGACGACGTCACCGCCCTGCGCGGACGGCGTCAACCAGTAGGTCTCCCGCTGGAAGGCGTACGTCGGCAGGTCGACGATCCGGGCACCGGTGGCGGCGAACGCGGACTCCCAGTCGACCTTCACCCCGGCGGCGTGCGCCTGGCCGAGGGAGAGCAGGAAGCGCGACAGGCCGCCCTCCTCCCGCTTCAGCGAACCCACCACCGACACCCGGCCGTTGGCCTCCGCCGCCTCGACGGCGTCCTCCACGGCCATGGTCAGCACGGGGTGCGGGGAGGCCTCGACGAAGCAGCCCATGCCCTGGTCGATCAGCGCGCGGATGGCCGGCTCGAAGCCCACCTGACCGCGCAGATTCTTGTACCAGTAGCCGGCGTCCAGCACCGCCGTGTCGATGAACTCGCCGACGACGGTGGAGTAGAACGGGATCCGGCCGCTGGTCGGCTCGACCGGCGCCAGGGCGGCGAGCAGGTCCGCTTCGATGATCTCGACCTGCGCGGAGTGCGAGGCGTAGTCGACTTTGACCTTGCGGGCCCGGACGCCGTCGCGCTCGCAGGCCTCGAACACCTCGTCCAGCGCGCCGGGTTCGCCCGCGACGACCACGGCGGCCGGGCCGTTCACGGCCGCGACGGAGAGCCGGCCCGCGTACGGCTTCAGCAGCTCCTCGACCCGCTCCACCGGCAGCGCCACCGACATCATGCCGCCCAGGCCCGCGAGCCTGTCGCGCACCAACTGGCTGCGCACGGCCACGATCCGGGCCGCGTCACGCAGCGACAGCCCGCCCGCGACGTACGCCGCCGCGATCTCGCCCTGCGAATGCCCGACCACGGCCGCCGGCTCGACACCGTAGGAACGCCAGAGGGCGGCGAGGCTGACCATGACGGCGAACAGCGCCGGCTGGACGACATCCACCCGCTCGAACGACGGCGCGCCCTCCTTGCCGCGCAGGACGTCCTCCAGGCTCCAGTCGACGAACTCGGCCAGCGCCTCACCACACGCGGCGATCTCCGCCGCGAACACCGGCGCCGAGTCCAGCAGTTCGACCGCCATCCCGACCCACTGCGCACCCTGCCCCGGGAACACGAACACCGGCTTCACCGTGCCACCGGCCGAACGGCCCTCCACCACCAGCGGCGAGGGCTCGCCCAGCGACAGCGCCGCCAGACCCGCCAACAGCTGCTCACGATCGGCCGCCGCCACCACAGCCCGGTGCTCCAGCTGCGCCCGCGTCGTCGCCGCCGAGAACCCCACATCGGCAAGCGACAGCTCAGGCCGCGCCACCAGATGCGCCCGCAACCGCTCCGCCTGCGCCCGCACCGCCGCCGCACTACGACCCGACACCGGCACCGCCACCGCCGCGACCTGCGGAGCCGGCTCCACCACCGGCACCTCCTCGGCCGCCGGAGCCTCCTCCAGGATCACGTGCGTGTTCGTCCCACTGACCCCGAACGAGGACACCGCCGCACGACGCGGCCGCCCGTCCACCACCGGCCAGTCCCGCGCCTCC
The DNA here is from genome assembly GCF_049543595.1 of Kitasatospora sp. NPDC094028. Lineage (NCBI taxonomy): Bacteria > Bacillati > Actinomycetota > Actinomycetes > Kitasatosporales > Streptomycetaceae > Kitasatospora > Kitasatospora sp. NPDC094028. Next base: position 439,122 of record NZ_JBMVFA010000003.1, read on the forward strand.
GTCAGCAGCTCGACCCGGCCCGCGTCCCACTCCACGTGCGGCGAGGGCTCGTCCACGTGCAGGGTCTGCGGCAGCACGCCGTGCCGCATCGCCATCACCATCTTGATCACACCGGCGACACCGGCCGCCGCCGAGGTGTGCCCGATGTTGGACTTGATCGAGCCCAGCCACAGCGGCTCCCCGGCGCGGTCCCGGCCGTAGGTGGCCAGCAGGGCCTGGGCCTCGATCGGGTCGCCCAGCTTGGTGCCGGTGCCGTGGCCCTCGACCGCGTCGACGTCGTCCGCCGACAGGCCCGCGTTCGCCAGCGCCGCCCGGATCACCCGCTCCTGCGAGGGCCCGTTCGGCGCCGTCAGACCGTTGCTCGCGCCGTCCTGGTTGACCGCGCTGCCGCGCACCACGCCCAGGATCCGGCGCCCGTTGCGGCGGGCGTCCGACAGCCGCTCCAGCACGAGCAGGCCCATGCCGTCCGAGAAGCCGGTGCCGTCCGCGTCGGACGAGTACGCCTTGCAGCGCCCGTCCTCGGAGAGGCCCCGCTGGCGGCTGAAGCCGACGAGCAGGTCCGGCGTGGCCATCAGCGAGATGCCGCCGACCAGGGCCAGTTCGCATTCGCCCGCGTGCAGGGACTGGGAGGCGAAGTGCAGGGCGACTGAGGAGGAGGAACAGGCGGTGTCGACGGACACCGCCGGGCCCTCCAGGCCGAGCGAGTAGGCGATCCGGCCGGAGACCACGCTGGTGGTGGTGCCGGTGAGGTGGTAGCCCTCCAACTCCGGTGCCATCGTGGAGTGGTAGCCCGAGGGGACGGTGCCGCAGAAGACGCCGGTGTTGCTGCCGCGCAGCGAGGTCGGGTCGATGCCGGCGTGTTCGAAGGCCTCCCAGGAGGCTTCGAGCAGCAGCCGCTGCTGCGGGTCGGTGGCGGTCGCCTCGCGCGGCGAGATACCGAAGAACTCGGCGTCGAACTCTCCGATGCCGTGCACGAATCCGCCGGCCCGGGTGTACGCCGTGCCCGCGTGGTCGGGGTCCGGGTCGTACAGGTTGGCCAGGTCCCAGCCGCGGTCGGACGGGAACGGGCCCATCGCGTCCCGGCCTTCGGCGACCAGCTGCCACAGCTCGTCCGGCGAGGACACCCCGCCCGGGAACCGGCAGCTCATGCCGACGATCGCCAGCGGCTCGGCGGAGTCGACGCGCCGCGCCCGGGTGGCCTTCGGACGGCCGCTCGCGGGCTCCACCGTGATCTGCGAGACCAGCAGGCGCGCCACCGCCGCGGGGGACGGGTGGTCGAACACCAGGGTGGCCGGCAGGCGCACCCCCGTGGACCGGGTGAGCCGGTTGCGCAGCTCGACGGCGCTCAGCGAGTCGAAGCCGATCTCCTGGAAGGCGCGCTCCGGGTCGATCGCGGCGGCCGAGGCGTGCCCGAGCACGCCCGCGACCTGCCCCAGCACCAGGTCGAGCGCCACCCGCTCGCGGTCCGCCTCCGGCACGCCCGCGAGACGGCGGGCCAGCGATCCGCCGTTCTCCGCGCGCCGGGCCGGGACGGGCGCCAGCCCGCGCAGCAGCGGCGGCAGCAGGCCCGCCCGGGCCTGGGCGCGCAGAACGGCCGTGTCGAGCTGGACGGGCGCGAGCAGCGCCGCGTCCGAGGCCAGCGCCCGGTCGAACAGACCGAGACCGAGCTCGGCCGTCAACGGCTTCGCCCCCATCCGCTCCAGCCGCGCCAGCTCCGCACCACTCAACTGCGCCGCCATACCACCGGCTTCGGACCACAGACCCCAGGCCAGCGAGACCGCCGGCAGACCCGCCGCCCGACGGGACGCCGCCAACGCGTCCAACGCCGAGTTCGCCGCCGCGTAGTTGCCCTGACCCGGACTGCCGATCAGCGCCGCCACCGACGAGAACAACACGAACGCCTTCAGATCGGCCGAGGCCGTCAACTCGTGCAGATGCCACGCCGCTTCGACCTTCGGCCGCAGCACCCGCTCGACCTGCTCCGGCGCCAACGACTCGACCGTACCGTCGTCCAGCACCCCGGCCGCATGCACGACACCCGTCAGCGGACGACCCAACCCGCCCAACACCGAAGCCAGTTGCCCTCGATCCGCGACATCGCACGCGACGACCTCCGCCGCCGCACCCAACTCCGCCAGCTCCGCCACCAGTTCGGCCACACCCTCGGCCGCCGGACCACGCCGGCTCAACAGCAGCAGATGCCGCACCCCGTACGCCGCCGCCAGGTGCCGCGCGAACACCGCACCCAGACCACCCGTACCACCGGTGACCAGAACCGTGCCCCCGGCATCGAACTCCACCACCGGCCCCTCGGCCGGGGCCTTCACCAGGCGCGGCGCCAGAACCTTGCCGTCGCGCAGCGCCACCTGCGGCTCGTCGCCGTCCAGCAGCGCGGCCCAGTCCGGTCCGGCGCCGTCGTCGGAGCCGTCCAGGTCCACCAGCAGGAAGCGGCCCGGGTGCTCCGACTGCGCACTGCGCAGCAGACCCCACACCGCCGCCTGGGCGACCTCCGCCGCCTCACCGTCCACCGACACCGCACCACGCGTCACCAGCGCCAACCGGGCCTCACCCGACCAGTCGTGCGCCAGCCAGGACTTCACCAGCGCCAGCGCCCGGGTGACGGCCTCGGCCTCACCCCCGACCGAGGTGTCCACCGAGGCCACCACCAGCTGCGGCGCCTGGCCGCCCTCGGCCAACGCCCGGCCCAGCGCCGCCAGGTCCGCGAACCGCTCGCCCTCGACACCGGCCTCGCCCAGCACCGCCACCCGGACGGCCTCGCCGGTGCCGGACGCCACCGGTGCCCAGCCGAGCCGGTACAGCGGGCTCTGCGTCCCGCCGGCCCGCTTCAGCTGCGCCCGGTCGACCGGGCGGAACACGAGCTGGTCCATGCTGAGCACCGGCTCGTCGTGCTCGTCGACGATCTCGATGCGGAACGCGGCCTCACCGGCGGGAGTGAGCCGGGCGCGGGCGTGCGAGACGCCGGGGCGATGGAGCCGGACGCCGTTCCACGAGAACGGCATGACGAGCGTGTCGTCGGGCTTCTCGCCGAACAGCGAGCTCTGCACCGCCGAGTCGAAGAGCCCGGGGTGGATGCCGAAGGCCGTGCGGGTGTCGGCGTCGTCCGGCAGGGCCAGCTCGACGTAGACGGCGTCCTCGTCCTGCCAGGCCTCGACGACGCCCTGGAACAGCGGGCCGTAGTCGTAGCCGATGTCGGTCATGCGGGTGTAGAGCGCCTCCGGGGACAGGGGCTCGGCGCCCGGCGGCGGCCATTCGACGTCCCACCCGGGCACCGACGACTCGTGCGCCGCCAGCCAGCCCCGGCCGTGGCAGGTCACCTCGGCGGAAGCGTCGGCGTCCTGGCCCTCGGGGTGCGAGAAGAGCACGAACTCGCGGCGGCCGTCCTCGTCGGCCTGGCCCACGGTGATCTGCAGGCGGCGCGCGGCCGTCTCGTCCAGGGCCAGCGGCGCCTCGATGACGAGCTCGTCCAGCACCGGGCAGCCGACCTCGCGGCCGGCGGCCAGGCTCATCTCGACCAGCGCCACGCCGGGCACGACGACGGTGCCCAGCACGACGTGGTCGCGGGTCCACGGCTGGGACCGGGTCGAGATGCGGCCGGTGAACAGCCACTCGTCGCGGTCGCCGATGAGGGCGCGGCCGGCCAGCACGGGGTGCTCGACGGCGATGAGCCCGGCGGCCGTGACGTCACCGCCCAGCGCGGACGGCATCAGCCAGAAGCGCTCGCGCTGGAAGGCGTAGGTCGGCAGGTCGACGACCTTGGCGCCGGTGCCCGCGTAGAACGCGGCCCAGTCGACGGCCGCGCCGGCGGTGTGGGCCTGGCCGAGGAAGCCCGCGAAGGTCTCGCGGTCCCCCTGCTTGGCACGCAGGGCCGCCGCGAACGCGGCGTCGGCGTTCTCGTCGACGCACTGGCGGGCCATCGCCGTCAGCACCGCGTCGGGGCCGAGCTCCAGGAAGCGGCGAACGCCCAGCTCCCACAGGGTGGTCACGCCGTCGGCGAAGCGCACCGCCTGGCGCACGTGGCGCACCCAGTACTCGGCGTCGAAGGCCTCGACCAGCGCGCCGGTGACGTTGGAGACCACCGGGATGGCCGGCTCGGCGTAGGTCAACTTCTCCGCGACCGTACGGAATTCGGCCAGCATGGGTTCCATGCGGGGCGAGTGGAACGCGTGCGAGACCCGCAGGCGGGTGGTCTTACGGCCCTCGACCTTCGGCAGCCACTCCTCGACGGCGTCCGCGTCACCCGACACAACCAGCGCGGTGGGCGCGTTGATCGCGGCGATCTCCAGCCGGCCCTCGAACCCGGCCAGCGACTCGGCAACCTCCGCCTCGGTGGCCTGCACGGCCACCATCGCGCCACCGGCGGGCAGCGCCCCCATCAACCGGCCACGCGCGACGACGAGTTCGGCGGCGTCGGCGAGCGAGAGCACGCCCGCGACGTGCGCGGCGGCGATCTCGCCGACCGAGTGCCCGACCAGATAGTCCGCCCGCAGCCCCAGCGACTCCGCCAGCCGGAACAGCGCCACCTCCACCGCGAACAGCGCGGCCTGGGTGAACTCGGTGGAGTTCAGCTCCTCGCCACCGGCCGCGATCAACTCCCGGACGGAACGGCCCAGTCGGGCATCCAGCTCGGCGCAGACCTCGGTCAGCGCCCGCTCGAACACCGGGAAGGCACCGGCCAGCTCCAGGCCCATCCCGGCCCGCTGCGAGCCCTGCCCGGTGAACAGGAACGCCGACTTGCCGCCGACCGCACCCACCCCGGCCGACACCCCGGCCAGCCGCTCCGCCAGCTCGTCACGCCCCGAGGCGACGACGACCGCGCGCCGCTCCAGCAGCGCCCGCGAAGAAACGGACGAGTACCCGAGGTCCGCGACGGCCGCGTCCGGGTCGGCGGCCACCCACGCGCGCAGTCGCTCGGCCTGCGCCCGCAGCGCCGCATCGGTGCGCGCCGAGAGCACCACCGGCACCGCGCCCGCCGGACGGGCCACGACCTCCTCCACGGCGGGAGCGGCCGGCTCCTCGGCCGGCGCCTCCTCCAGGATGATGTGCGCGTTGGTGCCGCTGACACCGAACGAGGACACCGCGGCCCGGCGCGGACGCCCCTCCGCGGCCGACCAGGCGCGCGCCTCGGTCAGCAACTCGACCCGGCCGGACTCCCAGTCCACGTGCGAGGACGGCTCGTCGACGTGCAGCGTCTGCGGCAGCACGCCGTTGCGCATCGCCATGACCATCTTGATCACGCCCGCGACACCGGCCGCGGTCGAGGTGTGGCCGATGTTGGACTTGATCGAGCCGAGCCACAGCGGCTCGCCCTCGCGCTCGCGCCCGTACGTCGCCAAGAGGGCCTGCGCCTCGATCGGGTCACCGAGCACCGTGCCGGTGCCGTGGCCCTCGACGGCGTCGACGTCACCCGTCGACAGTCCGGCGTTGGCGAGCGCCGCCCGGATCACCCGCTCCTGGGACGGGCCGTTCGGCGCGGTGAGGCCGTTGCTGGCGCCGTCCTGGTTGACGGCGCTGCCGCGGATCAGGCCGAGGATGCGACGCCCGTTGCGGCGCGCGTCGCTCAGCCGCTCCAGGACGACGAGGCCGAGGCCGTCCGAGAAGCCGGTGCCGTCCGCCGAGGACGAGTACGCCTTGCAGCGCCCGTCCGGGGCGAGGCCGCGCTGACGGCTGAACTCCATGTGCAGGAACGGCCCGGCGAGGACGGTCACGCCACCGGCGAGCGCCAGCGAGCACTCCCCGGCCCGCAGCGCGTTCACCGCGAGGTGCAGGGCGACCGCCGAGGCGGAGCAGGCGGTGTCGACCGACACCGCCGGGCCCTCCAGGCCGAGCGCGTACGCCATCCGGCCGGAGACCACGCTGGTGGTGGAGCCGGTCAGCCGGAAGCCCTCGATCTCGGGCAGGGCACCGGCCGGCATGGCCGCGTAGTCGGACGGGCCGACGCCGCAGAAAACGCCGGTGGAGCTGCCGCGCAGGGTGTGCGGGTCGATGCCGGCGTCCTCCAGCGCCTCCCAGGCCGACTCCAGCAGCAGGCGCTGCTGGGGGTCCATCGCGGTCGCCTCGCGCGGCGAGATGCCGAAGAACTCGGCGTCGAACTCGGCGGCGCCGTCGATGAATCCGCCCTCGCGGGCGTAGACGGTGCCGAGCGTGTCGGGGTCCGGGTCGTAGAGCTTCTCCAGGTCCCAGCCGCGGTCGGTCGGGAACGGACCGATGCCGTCCCGGCCTTCGGCGACCAGCTGCCACAGCTCCTCGGGCGAGGTCACCCCGCCCGGGTAGCGGCAGCTCATGCCGACGATCGCCAGCGGCTCGCCGTCGCGCGACTCGTACTCGCGCAGGCGCGCACGGGCCTGGTTGAGGTCGCTCGCCATCTTCTTGAGATAGCGGGCGATCTTCTCCTGCTGCTCGGTGTTCTCTGCCATGTCAGCGCCCCCTGTCACGCTTCGCCGAACTCGGCGTCGATCATTTGGAAGACCTCGTCCAGATTGCTGGCCGCCTCGATCCGCTCGGCCGTGCTCTCCGCCTGTCCGTCGTCGTCGGCGACGACGGAGAGCAGGCGGCGCAGTCGCTCGGCCACGTGGCGCCGGTCGGTGTCGGCGATCGCGGCGAGCATGTCTTCCAGCTTCGTCAGTTCCTTGTCGATGGGTGCCTCGGCCGGCTCGTCGCCGCCGCCGAACTCGGCGAGCAGGAGTCGCGCGATCTCCCCGGGTGTCGGGTGGTCGAACACCAGCGTCGCGGGCAGTCGCATGCCCGTGGACTGGGTGAGCCGGTTGCGCAGGTCGACGGCGCCGAGCGAGTCGAAGCCCATCTCCTGGAAGGCCCGCTCGGGTTCGATGGCCGCGGCCGAGGCGTGGCCGAGCACTGCCGCCACGTGGGTGCACACCAGGTCGAGGATGACGGCCGGCCGGTCGGCGACCGCGACGCCCGCAAGCCGGTCGCGCAGCGTCACCGTCGAGGTGTCCACCCGCCGGGCGGGGGCGGGCGCGAGCCCGCGCAGCACGGCCGGGATCACGCCGTCCCGGGCCTGGGCGCGCAGAACGGCCGTGTCGAGCTGGACGGGCGCGAGCAGCGCCGCGTCCGAGGCCAGCGCCCGGTCGAACAGACCGAGACCGAGCTCGGCCGTCAACGGCTTCGCCCCCATCCGCTCCAGCCGCGCCAGCTCCGCACCACTCAACCGCGCCGCCATACCACCGGCTTCGGACCACAGACCCCAGGCCAGCGAGACCGCCGGCAGACCCGCCGCCCGACGAGACGCCGCCAACGCGTCCAACGCCGAGTTCGCCGCCGCGTAGTTACCCTGACCCGGACTGCCGATCAGCGCCGCCACCGACGAGAACAACACGAACGCCTTCAGATCGGCCGAGGCCGTCAACTCGTGCAGATGCCAAGCCGCTTCGACCTTCGGCCGCAGCACCCGCTCGACCTGCTCCGGCGCCAACGACTCGACCGTACCGTCGTCCAGCACCCCGGCCGCATGCACGACACCCGTCAGCGGACGACCCAACCCGCCCAACACCGACGCCAGTTGCCCGCGATCCGCGACATCGCACGCGACGACCTCCGCCGCCGCACCCAACTCGGCCAGCTCCGCCACCAGTTCGGCCACACCCTCGGCCGCCGGACCACGCCGGCTCAACAGCAGCAGATGCCGCACCCCGTACGCCGCCGCCAGGTGCCGCGCGAACACCGCACCCAGACCACCCGTACCACCGGTGACCAGAACCGTGCCCCCGGCATCGAACTCCACCACCGACTGGCCGATGGCCGCCTTCGCGAGCCTCGGGGCGAGCAGCTTCCCGCCGCGCAGTGCAAGCTGCGGCTCCTCCGCCGCCACCACCGCACCCCAGTCGGCCACTTCACCGTCCACGTCGACCAGCACGAACCGGCCCGGGTGCTCCGACTGCGCACTGCGCAGCAGACCCCACACCGCCGCCTGGGCGACCTCCGCCGCCTCACCGTCCACCGACACCGCACCACGCGTCACCAGCGCCAACCGGGCCTCACCCGACCAGTCGTCCGCCAGCCAGGACCGCACCAGCGCCAACGCCCGGATGACGGCCTCGGCCTCACCCCCGACCGAGGTGTCCACCGAGGCCACCACCAGCTGCGGCACCTCACCGCCCTCGGCCAACGCCCGGCCCAGCGCCGCCAGGTCCGCGTGGGTCTCCCCCGCGCCGACCGCCGCGACCCTCAGGTCCGCCGCCCCGGCACCCGGCTGCACGGGCACCCAGTCCAGCTCGTACAGGTGGCGCTCGCCGTCCCGCCGGGCCGCCTCCAGGTGCGCCTGCTCCACCGGGCGGACGTCCAGGCGGCGCAGGCAGGCCAGCGGCAGGCCGTCCTCGCCCGCGATGTCGAGCTGCAGCGAGGTCGGGTCCGGCAGCGAGATCCGCACCCGGATCCGGGTGAGGCCGAAGCGCTCCAGCTGCACGCCGGACCAGGAGAACGGCAGGCCGCTCGGGTTGCCCTCGCCCATGTCGAGCATGCCGAGCCCGCCGTGCAGGGAGGAGTCGAACATCGCCGGGTGAATGGCGAAGCCGTCCGGCGAACCGGCCTCCTCGGGCAGCGCCAGCTCGGCGAAGACCTCGCCGTCCCGGCGCCAGGCGGTCCGCACCGCGCGGAAGGCCGGGCCGTAGTCGAAGCCCGCGTCGGTGAGGTGGGCGTTCTTGTTGAGCATCGAGTACAGCTCGGACACCGTCAGCGGCTCGGCGTCGGCCGGCGGCCACGGGACGGGCAGCTGCGGCAGCGGCTCCGCGTTGGCGGAGAGCCAGCCGCGGGCGTGGCAGGTCAGCTCGGTGGCCTCGTCCTCGCCCGCCTCGACCCGGGAGAACAGCGCGAACTCGCGCCGGGTGTCCTCGCCGGCCGGGCCGACCGTGATCCGGATCTGCCGGGTCAGGTCGTCCTCCAGCACCAGCGGCGCGGCGATGACCATCTCGTCGACGACCTCGCAGCCCAGGCGGCGGCCGATGGTCAGCGCCATCTCGACCATCGCCGTCCCGGGCACCAGGACGATCCCGAACACCTGGTGGTCACGGGTCCACGGCTGGCTCTCCTGGGACATCCGGCCGGTGAACACCCACTCGTCCCGGTCGCCGACCTGCACGGCCGCCGCCAGGATCGGGTGCCGCATCCGGTCCAGCCCGGCCGTCGCGACGTCGCCGGTGCCACCCTTCGGCGCGAGCCAGTAGTTCTCGCGCTGGAAGGCGTAGGTCGGCAGGTCGACGCGCTGCGCGCCCGTGCCCGCGAACACGGCCGCCCAGTCGACCTGAACGCCGGCGGCGTGGGCCTGGCCGAGGAAGCCCGCGAAGGTCTCGCCCTCGCCCTGCTTGGCGCGCAGCGCCGGGACGAACGCCGCCTCCGTGTCGTCCTCGACGCACTGGCGGGCCATCGCCGTCAGCACCGCGTCGGGGCCGAGCTCCAGGAAACGGCGAACGCCCAGCTCCCACAGCGTGGTCACGCCGTCGGCGAAGCGCACCGCCTGGCGCACGTGCCGCACCCAGTACTCGGCGTCGAACGCCGCCACCAGCGCGCCGGTGACGTTCGACACCACCGGAATCCGCGGCTCGGCGTAGGTCAACTTCTGCGCCACCGCACGGAATTCGGCCAGCATCGGCTCCATCCGCGGCGAGTGGAACGCGTGCGAGACCCGCAGCCTCGTCGTCTTACGACCCTCGACCCTCGGCAGCCACTCTTCGACGGCATCCGCGTCACCCGAAACCACCACGGCCGCGGGCCCGTTGACCGCCGCGATCTCCAGCCGACCCGCGAACCCGGCCAGCGACTCGGCCACCTCGGCCTCACCCGCCCGCACGGCCACCATCGCGCCACCACCCGGCAGCGCACCCATGAACCGGCCACGCGCCACCACGAGTTCAGCCGCATCGGCCAAAGACAGCACCCCGGCCACATGCGCGGCCGCGATCTCACCCACCGAGTGCCCGACCAGATAGTCGGCGCGCAGCCCCAGCGACTCCGCCAGCCGGAACAGCGCCACCTCCACCGCGAACAGCGCGGCCTGCGTGAACTCGGTGGCGTCCAGCTCCGCGCCGTCCGCCGCCAGCAGCTCCCGCAGCGAGCGGCCCAGGCGCGGGTCCAGCTCGGCACACACCTCGGTCAGCGCCTCGTCGAACTTCGGGAAAGCGCCCGCGAGTTCGAGGCCCATCCCGGCCCGCTGCGAACCCTGCCCGGTGAACAGGAACGCCGACTTCCCGCCGACCGCCCCCACCCCGGCCGACACCCCGGCCAGCCGCTCCAGCAGCTCGTCACGCCCCGAGGCGACGACGACCGCGCGCCGCTCCAGCAGCGCCCGCGAGGAGACCGCGGAGAACGCGACGTCGGCGACCGACAGTTCGGGCCGCGCCAGCAGGTGCGCCCGCAGCCGCTCGGCCTGCGCCCGCAGCGCCACGTCCGTGCGTGCCGACAGCACCACCGGCACCGCACCCGCCGGCACCACCGGCACCGCACCCGCCGGCACCTCCGGCGCCGCCTGCGTGCTCCGCACGACCGGAGGCGCCTCCTCGACGATGATGTGCGCGTTGGTCCCGCTCACACCGAACGAGGACACGCCCGCCCGGCGCGGACGCCCCTCGACGGCCGACCAGGCGCGCGCCTCGGTCAGCAGCTCGACCTCGCCCGCCTCCCAGTCGATGTGCGGGGACGGCTCGTCCACGTGCAGGGTCTGCGGCAGCACGCCGTGCCGCATCGCCATGACCATCTTGATCACGCCGGCCACACCGGCCGCCGCCGAGGTGTGCCCGATGTTCGACTTGATCGAGCCCAGCCACAGCGGCTGATCCCCGGCCCGCTCACGGCCGTACGTCGCCAGCAGCGCGTGCGCCTCGATCGGGTCACCCAGCTTGGTGCCCGTCCCATGACCTTCGACCGCATCGACCTCCGCTGCCGACAGGCCGGCGCTGGCCAGCGCCGCCCGGATCACCCGCTCCTGCGAGGGCCCGTTCGGCGCGGTGAGACCGTTGCTCGCGCCGTCCTGGTTGACGGCACTGCCCCGGACCAGGCCGAGGATCTTCCGCCCGTTGCGCCGCGCGTCGCTCAGCCGCTCCAGCACGAGCAGGCCGACGCCCTCGGAGAAGCCGGTGCCGTCCGCGTCGGACGAGTACGCCCGGCAGCGCCCGTCCGGCGAGACCGCCCGCTGGCGGCTGAACTCGGTGAGCAGGTACGGGCCGGCGAGCACGGTCACGCCGCCGACCAGCGCCAAAGAGCACTCGCCGTTGCGCAGCGCCTGCCCGGCCATGTGCAGGGCGACCGCGGAGGAGGAGCAGGCGGTGTCGACGGACACCGCCGGGCCCTCCAGGCCCAGCGTGTAGGCGATCCGGCCGGACACCACGCTGGTCGTGGTCCCGGTGAGGCGGTAGCCCTCCAGCTCGCCGGAGGACATGCCGCCGTAGTCGGTGGTCACCACGCCGGCGAACACGCCGGTGTCGCTGCCGCGCAGTGTCGTCGGGTCGATGCCCGCCTGCTCGATGGCCTCCCAGGAGGTCTCCAGCAGCAGGCGCTGCTGCGGGTCCATGGCCAGCGCCTCGCGCGGCGAGATGCCGAAGAACTCGGCGTCGAACTCGCCGATCCGCTCCAGGAAGGCGCCGCCCCGCATGGTGATCTTCCCCGGCAGGTCCGGGTCGGGGTCGTAGATGTCGCGGTCCCAGCCGCGGTCGGTGGGCAGGCCGGCGACCGCGTCACGACCGGCGGCGACCAGTTGCCACAGCTCTTCGGGCGAGGTCACGCCGCCCGGGTAGCGGCAGCTCATGCCGACGATGGCCAGCGGCTCGTCGGCCGCCGCCCGCTTGGGCCGGGCGGCGCGCTTCGGCGCGTCCGCGAGGCCGCCGAACTCGGCGAGCAGCAGCCGCGCGACGGCGCCCGGGGTGGGGTGGTCGAAGATCAGCGTGGCGGGCAGCCGGACGCCGGTCGCCTGGCTGAGCCGGTTGCGCAGCTCGACGGCGCTGAGCGAGTCGAAGCCGAGGTCCTTGAAGGCCCGCTCGGTGTCGATCGCGGCGGCCGAGGCGTGGCCGAGGACAGCAGCCACCTGCTCCCGCACCGCGTCCAGCACGATCCGCTCGCGCTCGGGCTGCTCGACGCCCGCGAGGCGCTGGGCGAGCGAGCCGCCGGTCGCACCGCGGCGGGCGGGGACGGGCGCCAGGCCGCGCAGCAGCGCGGGCAACAGGCCGGACCGGGCCTGGGCCCGCAGGGCGGCCGTGTCGAGCTGGACGGGCGCCAGCAGGGCGGCGTCGGAGCCGAGCGCCAGGTCGAACAGGTCGAGCCCGCGTTCCTGGGACAGCGCGCCGACACCGGTGCGCTCCAGGCGGGCCAGGTCGGCCTCGTCGAGCCGGCCGGCCATGCCGCCGTCGCCGCCCCACAGGCCCCAGGCGAGCGAGGTCGCCGGCAGGCCGGCGGCGCGGCGGGACGCGGCCAGCGCGTCCAGGGCCGCGTTCGCGGCCGCGTAGTTGCCCTGGCCGGGGCTGCCCATCAGGGCGGCCACCGAGGAGAACAGCACGAACGCCTTCAGATCGGCCGAGGCCGTCAACTCGTGCAGATGCCAGGCGGCTTCGAGCTTCGGCCGGAGCACCCGCTCGACCTGCCCGGCCGACAGCGACTCGACGACGCCGTCCTCGACGACACCGGCCGTGTGAACGACCGCCGTCAGCGGCTTCGCCAACCCGGCCAGCACGGCGGTCAGTTGCTCACGGTCCGCCACGTCGCACGCGACGACCTCCGCGGCCGCGCCCAACTCCGCCAGCTCGGCCACCAGTTCGGCGGCACCGGCGGCCTGGAGGCCACTGCGGCTGAGCAGCAGCAGGTCACGCACACCGTGCGCGGCCGCCAGGTGCCGGGCGACGACCGCGCCCAGACCACCCGTACCGCCGGTGACCAGGACGGTCCCGTCCGCGTCGAACCGGACCGCCGGCCCACCGGCCGACGCCTTCGCCAGTCGCGGCGCGAGCAGCTTCCCGCCGCGCAGTGCAAGCTGCGGCTCCTCCGCCGCCAACACCGCGCCCCAGTCGGCCACTTCGGCCTCCGCGTCGACCAGCACGAACCGGCCCGGGTGCTCCGACTGCGCGCTGCGCAGCAGACCCCACACCGCCGCCTGGGCGACGTCCGCCGCCTCACCGTCCACCGACACCGCACCGCGCGTCAGCACGACCAGCCGGGCCTCGCCCAGCCACTCGCTCGCCAGCCGGCCCTGCACCAGCGCCAGCGCCTCCGCGACGGCCGCACGGGCCGAGGCGAGCACGGGGTCGCCGTGGACGGAGATCGTGGCGACGACCACCTGTGGTGCCTCGGCGCCCTCGGCGAGGGCCGCCTCCAGCGCGGCCAGGCCCTCGTGAGCCTCCCCCGCGCCGATCCGCACCAGGGCCGGAGCCCCGGCCACGCTCCCGGCCGCGACCGGCGTCCACTCCACCGCGTACAGCGACTGCCGCGCGTCCCCGCGCGCACCGTCGATGGCCGCCTGCTCGACGGGCCGGACGATGAGGGAGCGTGCGGAGACGACGGGGGTGCCGTCCGGGTCGACGGCGTCCAGGCGCAGCGAGGTGCCGCCGGTCATGACGGAGCGGACCCGCAGGCGGGTGGCGCCGGTGCGGTCGAGCTGCACGCCGTTCCAGCTGAACGGCATGAGGTGGGCGCCGGAACCGGTTCCGGTGAGCAGGATGACGCCGCTCTGGAGGGCGGAGTCGAAGAGCGCGGGGTGGATGCCGAAGCCTTCGTGGCCCTCGGGCAGGGTGACCTCGGCGTATGTCTCGTCGCCGTCGCGCCAGACGGCCTCGACGCCGTGGAAGAGCGGACCGTAGTCGTAGCCGATGTCGGCGAGGCGGGTGTACAGCTCCTCGACGGGCAGCGGCTCGGCGTCCTGCGGCGGCCACTGCTCGGGCCAGTCCGCCACGGGCGCCGCGTCGGCACCCAGCACGCCCCGGGCGTGGCAGGTGGCCTCGGCCTCCCCGGCGGCACCCTCCGGCCGCGAGTAGATGGTGACGTCGCGGCGGCCGTCCGGGCCGGCCGCGCCGACCGCGATCTGCAGCTGACGGGTGACGGCCTCCTGGACGAGCAGCGGCGATTCGAGCACCAGCTCGTCCACCACTGGCACACCGACCTGACGGCCGGCGGCGATGGCCAGCTCGACCAGCGCCACGCCGGGCACGACCATGGCGCCGAGCAGCAGGTGCTCGGCCACCCAGGGCTGCGTCTCGGTGGACACGCGGCCGGTGAACACCCACTCGTCCCGGTCGCCGACCTGCACGGCGGCGGCCAGCAGCGGGTGGTCCATGCCCACGAGCCCGGCCGCCGTGACGTCACCGGCGGCAGCACCCGGGGTCAGCCAGAAGCGCTCGCGCTGGAAGGCGTAGGTCGGCAGGTCGACGCGCCGCGCGCCAGTGCCCGCGTAGTAGGCGGCCCAGTCGACGGCCGCGCCGGCGGTGTGGGCCCGGCCGAGGAAGCCCGCGAAGGTCTCGCGGTCCTCCCGCTTGGCGCGCAGGGCCGCCGCGAACACCGCCTCCGCGTCGTCCTCGACGCACTGGCGGGCCATCGCCGTCAGCACCGCGTCGGGGCCGAGCTCCAGGAAGCGGCGAACGCCCAGCTCCCACAGGGTGGCCACACCATCGGCGAAGCGCACGGCCTGGCGCACGTGGCGCACCCAGTACTCGGCGTCGAAGGCCTCAACCAGCGCGCCGGTGACGTTCGATACCACCGGGATCCGCGGCTCGGCGTACGTCAACTTCTGCGCCACCGTACGGAACTCGGCCAGCATGGGTTCCATGCGGGGCGAGTGGAAGGCGTGCGAGACCCGCAGGCGGGTGGTCTTGCGGCCCTCGACCTTCGGCAGCCACTCCTCGACGGCGTCCGCGTCGCCCGAGACGACCAGCGCGGTGGGCGCGTTGATCGCGGCGATCTCCAGCCGGCCCTCGAACCCGGCCAGCGACTCGGCGACCTCCGCCTCGGTGGCCTGCACGGCCACCATCGCGCCACCGGCGGGCAGCGCACCCATCAACCGGCCACGCGCGACGACGAGTTCGGCGGCGTCGGCGAGCGAGAGGACGCCCGCGACGTGCGCGGCGGCGATCTCCCCGACCGAGTGCCCGACCAGATAGTCCGCCCGCAGCCCCAGCGACTCCGCCAGCCGGAACAGCGCCACCTCCACCGCGAACAGCGCGGCCTGGGTGAACTCGGTCGAGTTCAGCTCCTCGCCACCGGCCGCGATCAACTCCCGCACCGAGCGCCCCAGTCGGGCATCCAGCTCGGCGCAGACCTCGGTCAGCGCCCGCTCGAACACCGGGAACGCCGCGGCCAGCTCCAGGCCCATCCCGGCCCGCTGCGAGCCCTGCCCGGTGAACAGGAACGCCGACTTCCCACCGACACCCGGCGTCCCCGCCGAAACGGCAGCCAGCCGCTCCAGCAGCTCGTCACGCCCCGAGGCGACGACGACCGCACGCCGCTCCAGCAGCGCCCGCGAAGAAACGGACGAGTACCCGAGGTCCGCGACCCGGGCGTCCGGGTCGGCGGCCACCCGTGCCCGCAGTCGCTCGGCCTGCGCCCGCAGCGCCGTGTCCGTACGCGCCGAGAGCACCACCGGCACCGCGCCCGCCGGACGGGCCATGACCTCGTCCGCGCTCTCGCCCGCGCCCTCGGGAGATTCGGCGGGCGCGACCGGCTCCTCCGCCGGCGCCTCCTCGACGATGAGGTGCGCGTTCGTGCCGCTGACGCCGAAGGAGGACACGCCCGCGCGACGCGGCCGCTCACCGGCCGGCCAGTCCCGGGCCTCGGTCAGCAGCTCGACCCGGCCCGAGTCCCACTCCACGTGCGGGGACGGCTCGTTGACGTGCAGCGTGGCGGGCAGCACGTTGTTGCGCATCGCCATGACCATCTTGATCACACCCGCGACACCGGCCGCCGCCGAGGTGTGCCCGATGTTCGACTTGATCGACCCCAGCCACAGCGGCTCGTCCCCGGCCCGCTCACGCCCGTAGGTCGCCAGCAGCGCGTGCGCCTCGATCGGGTCACCGAGCTTGGTCCCGGTGCCGTGACCCTCGACGGCGTCGACCTCCGCCGCCGACAGGCCGGCGCTGGCCAGCGCCTGCCGGATCACCCGCTCCTGCGACGGACCGCTCGGCGCCGTCAGCCCGTTGCTCGCACCGTCCTGGTTGACCGCGCTGCCACGGATCAGGCCGAGAATGCGGCGCCCGTTGCGCCGCGCGTCCGACAGCCGCTCCAGCACGACCAGGCCCACACCGTCCGAGAAGCCGGTGCCGTCCGCGTCGGACGAGTACGCCTTGCAGCGCCCGTCCGGCGCCAGCCCGCGCTGACGGCTGAACTCCACGAACAGGAACGGCCCGGCCAGCACCGTCACACCACCGGCGAGCGCCAGCGAGCACTCCCCGGCCCGCAGCGCGTTCGCCGCCAGGTGCATGGCCACCAGCGACGACGAGCAGGCGGTGTCCACCGACACCGCCGGGCCCTCCAGGCCCAGCGAGTAGGCGACCCGCCCGGACATCACGCTGCTCTGCGTGCCGGTGACCCGGAAGCCCTCCAACTCCGGCAGCGTGGACGGCCCGTAGTCCGAGGACACGGTGCCCGCGTAGATGCCGGTGTCGCTGCCCTTGAGCGAGGACGGGTCGATGCCCGCGTCCTCCAGCGCCTCCCACGCCGTCTCCAGCGTCAGCCGCTGCGTCGGGTCCATCGCCAGCGCCTCACGCGGCGAGATCCCGAAGAAGTCCGCGTCGAAGGTCGTCGCCGTGTCGACGAAACCGCCCTCGACGGCGTACGCGCTGCCCGGCCGCTCCGGGTCCCGGTCGTACAGCCTCTCCAGGTCCCAGCCACGGTCGGTCGGGAACGGACCCATCCCGTCCCGGCCCTCGGCGACCAGCTGCCACAGCTCCTCGGGCGAAGTCACCCCACCCGCGAACCGGCAGCTCATGCCGACGATCGCGATCGGCTCGACGTCGCGCTGCTCCAGGTCGCGCACCCGCCGGTTCGCGGTGCGCAGCTCGTTGGTGACGCGCTTGAGGTAGGTACGGAGCTTCTGCTCATCGCTCACCGAACCGTTTGCCGAACCGTTCACGGAACCGTTCGCCGAACCGTTCGCGGAACCGTTCGCCGAACCCCCCTGCGACGCCTTCGTCCGACCACTCATCGCTCTGCTCCGGCCCTCGTCGTTCTTCCCGGTCATGCGGATCCGAGCTCCTTGTCGATCAGGTCGAACATGTCGCTGTCCGAAACGAAGTCGAGGTCGTCTTCGAAGGTGTCGTCGTCATCGGCGTCCTCGGCGCCGGTGGCGCTCAGCAGGGCGCGGAGCCGGTTGCTGAGCGAGCGCAACCTCGGCTCCGCACCGGCGAGTTGCTGCGAGTGGCCGGAGACGGCGATCAGCAGGGCTTCCAGCCGCTGCAGTTCCTGCTCCAGCGGCGAGGGCTGCTCGACGCCGCCCGTCCCGCCGACCAGGGACAGGATCAGCCGCGCCGCCTCGACCGGGGTCGGGTGGTCGAAGACCAGCGTGGCGGGCAGCCGGAGACCGGCCACCTGGCTGAGCCGGTTGCGCAGCTCGACCGCGGCCAGCGAGTCGAAGCCGAGGTCCTTGAAGGCCCGCCCGGGCTCGATCGCCGCGGCCGAGGCGTGGCCGAGCACGGAGGCGACCTGCGCCAGGACCAGGTCCAGCACGACCTGCTCCCGGTCGGCCTCCGGCACGCCGGCGAGGCGGCGTTCCAGGGAGCGCGCGTTGTCGGCGCGGCGGGCGGGGGCCCGCACGAGGCCGCGCAGCAGGGCGGGCAGCAGGCCGGACCGGGCCTGGGCGCGCAGCGCGGCCGGGTCGAGGCGGACGGGGGCGAGCAGTGCGGCCTCGGCGCCGAGGGCCTGGTCGAAGAGGTCCAGGCCGAGCTGGTTGGAGATCGCGCCGATGCCGGTGCGCTCCATCCGGGCGAGGTCGGCCTCGTCGAGTTCGCCGGTCATGCCGGTGGAGTCGGACCACAGGCCCCAGGCGAGCGAGAGGGCCGGCAGGCCGGCGGCCCGGCGGGACGCGGCGAGCGCGTCGACGGCCGCGTTGGCGGCGGCGTAGTTGGCCTGGCCGGCGTTGCCGAGCAGGCCGGCGGCGGAGGAGAACAGCACGAACGCGGACAGGTCCAGCCGCTCGGTGAGCTCGTGCAGGTGCCAGGCGGCGTCGAGCTTGGGCCGCATGACGAGCCCGATCTGCTCGGGCGTCAGCGACTCGATGACGCCGTCCGCCAGCACGCCGGCGGTGTGCACGACGGCGGTCAGCGGCCGCTCCACCGCGCCGATCAGCGAGGCGAGTTGCGCCCGGTCGGTGACGTCGCAGGCGGCCACCCGGGCCTCGGCGCCGAGTTCCGCCAGTTCGGCGACGAGTTCGGCGGCCCCGGCGGCGGCCGGGCCGCGACGGCTGACCAGCAGCAGGTGCCGCGCGCCGTACCGGGTGACGAGGTGCTTGGCGAAGAGGGCGCCGAGGCCGCCGGTGCCACCGGTGATCAGGACGGTGCCCTCGGGGTCGAGCGGCGCCGGCACGGTCAGCACGACCTTGCCGGTGTTGCGGCCCTCGCGCAGGTAGCGGAAGGCCTCCTGGCCCCGGCGCACGTCCCAGGAGCGGATCGGCGACGGCACCAGCACCTTGCGCTCGAACAGCGCGGCGAGCTCGACCAGCATCTCCTGGATGCGCTCCGGCCCGGCCGCGGTGACCAGGTCGTACGAGCGGTAGCGCACCCCGGCGTGCTGCCGGGCGACGGCCTCCGGGTCGCGCAGGTCGGTCTTGCCCATCTCCAGGAAGCGGCCGCCGCGCGGCAGCAGCTCCAGCGAGGCGTCGACGAACTCGCCGGCCAGCGAGTTCAGCACCACGTCCACGCCCCCGCCGCCGGTCACCGCCCGGAACGCGTCCCGGAAGCCCAGGTCGCGGGAGTTGGCGATCCGCTCGGTGGGCACGTCCAGCGCCCGCACGGCGTCCCACTTGGCGGGGCTCGCGGTCGCGAACACCTCCGCGCCGAAGTGGTGGGCGAGCTGGATCGCGGCCATACCGACACCGCCGGCCGCCGCGTGCACCAGCAGCTTCTCGCCCACCCGCAGGCCGGCCAGGTCGACCAGGCCGTAGTAGGCGGTCAGGTAGACGACCGGAACCGCCGCCGCCTCGGCGAAGGTCAGCCCGGCCGGCATCGGCGCGACCGTGCGCCGGTCGGCGACGGCGACGGGGCCGAAGGCGTCCATCACCAGGCCGAAGACGCGGTCACCGGGCTTCAGGTCCGTGACGTCGGCGCCGACTTCGAGCACCACGCCCGCGGCCTCGCTGCCCAGCGGCGCCTCGCCCGGGTACATGCCGAGCGCGATCAGCACGTCACGGAAGTTGACGCCCGCGGCCCGCACCCCGATCCGCACCTCGCCGACGCCGAGCGCGCGGGCGCCGTCCGAGGGCAGGATCGTCAGGTTCTCCAGCGAGCCCTTCTCGGTGCTGCCCAGCCGCCAGGCCTGCCCGGCGGGGGCGGCGACGGCGCGGGCGAGCCGCGGCGCGAGCAGGGCGCCGCCGCGCACGGCGAGCTGCGGCTCGTCGAGGTCCGCGAGGCAGGTCCAGTCCGGTGCGGCCGCACCGTCGGTGTCGACCAGGACGAACCGGCCGGGGTGCTCGGCCTGCGCGCTGCGCAGCAGGCCCCAGGCGGGGGACTGCGCGAGGTCCACCGGCTCGGCGCCGACGGCGACCGCGTTCCGGGTCACCGCGACGAGCGTCGCCTCGCCCAGCCATTCGCTGGCGAGCCAGAGTTGGGCGAGCGCGAGGGTGCGCTCGGCGACCGCGCCGGCGGCCCGGGCGGGGTCGGTCCCGGTGGGGCCGTCGATCGCGGCGAGCACCAGGTCCGGCCCGGCCGCACCGGCCTCCAGCGCCTTCTCCAGCGCCGCCAGGTCGGCGAAGCGCTCGCCCGGCGCGTCGAGCTCGCCGAGGACGGCGATGCGGGCCCGCGACGGGGCGCCGGTGACCGGCGTCCACTCCAGCTGGAACAGCTCGTTCTGCTCGCCGCGGGCGCGCAGCTGCGCCGGGTCGACGGGCCGCACGGCGAGGCTGTCGACGGCGACGACCAGTTCGCCGTCCCCGTCCGCGACCTCGACCCGGAACGCGGACTCGCCGGCGCCGGTGATCCGCACCCGGGCCCGGGCGGCGGCCGGGCGCCCGAGCCGCACGCCGGACCAGGAGAACGGCAGGTCGGGGGCGGAGCCGGCGGCCTTGTCCAGCATGCTGGCGTGCAGCGCGGAGTCGAACAGCGCCGGGTGGACGGCGAAGCCGTCGACGGCCGCGTCCTCGGGCAGCGCCACCTCGGCGTACACCTCGGAGCCGCTGCGCCAGACCGTCTGAACGCCCTGGAACAGCCGGCCGTAGTCGAGCCCGAGGTCGGCCAGCCGCTCGTACAGGGCGTCGGCGGAGGACTCGACGGCGGCGACCGGCGGCCAGACCGCGGGGAACGGCGCGACCGGCCCGGCCTCGGGGGCGAGCCGGCCGCGGGCGTGCCGGACGGTGTCCCGCGCGCCGTCCGGGCCGGTCCCGGCCTCGGCGAGGGAGTGGATGGACAGCTCGCGCCGCCCGTCCTCGCCCGGTGCGCCGACGGTGACCTTGACGTGCCGGGCGGCGCCCTCGTCGAGGGTCAGCGGCGCCTCGAAGACCAGCTCGTCGAGGAGTTCGCAGCCCAGGTGCCGGGCGGCGGCGAGGACGAGTTCGACCAGCGCGGCGCCGGGGACGATCACCACGCCGAGGACGACGTGGTCGCGCACCCACGGCTGCGACTCGGTGGAGAACCGTCCGGTGAACACCCACTCGTCACGGTCGCCGACCTGCACGGCCGCCGCCAGCACCGGGTGCCCGATCCGGTCCAGGCCGGCCGCGACGACGTCACCGCCCTGCGCGGACGGCGTCAACCAGTAGGTCTCCCGCTGGAAGGCGTACGTCGGCAGGTCGACGCGCTGCGCGCCGGTGCCGGCGAACACGGCCTCCCAGTCGACCTTCACCCCGGCGGCGTAGGCCTCGCCCAGCGACAGCGAGAACCGCTCCGGGCCGCCCTCGCCGCGGCGCAGCGAGCCGACCACGGCCACGCGGCCGGTGGCCTCCGCCGCCTCGACGGTGTCCCCCACGGCCATGGTCAGCACGGGGTGCGGGGACGCCTCCAGGAAGCAGCCCATGCCCTTGTCGATCAGCGCGCGGATGGCGGGCTCGAAGCCGACCTGGCCGCGCAGATTCTTGTACCAGTAGGCGGCGTCCAGCACCGCCGTGTCGATGAACTCGCCGACGACGGTGGAGTAGAACGGGATCCGGCCGCTGGTCGGCTCGACCGGGGCGAGGGCGGCGAGCAGCTCGGCCTCGATGGCCTCGACCTGCGCGGAGTGCGAGGCGTAGTCGACCTTGACCTTGCGGGCCCGGACGCCGTCGCGCTCGCAGGCCTCGAACACCTCGTCCAGCGCGCCGGGTTCACCGGCGACGACGACGGCGGCCGGGCCGTTCACGGCGGCCACCGAGAGGCGGCCCTCGTACGGCTTCAGCAGCTCCTCGACCCGCTCCACCGGCAGCGCCACCGACATCATGCCGCCGAGACCCGCGAGCCTGTCGCGCACCAACTGGCTGCGGACCGCGACGATCCGGGCCGCGTCACGCAGCGACAGACCGCCCGCAACATAGGCCGCCGCGATCTCGCCCTGCGAGTGCCCGACCACGGCCGCCGGCTCGAGACCGTACGAGCGCCACAGCGCCGCCAGCGACACCATCACCGCGAACAGCGCCGGCTGGACCACGTCCACCCGCTCGAACGACGGCGCGCCCTCCTTGCCGCGCAGGACGTCCTCCAGGCTCCAGTCGACGAACTCGGCCAGCGCCTCACCACACGCGGCGATCTCCGCCGCGAACACCGGCGCCGAGTCCAGCAGTTCGACCGCCATTCCGACCCACTGCGCACCCTGCCCCGGGAACACGAACACCGGCTTGACGGCCGACCCGCCGGTCTGGCCCTCCAGCACGTTCGCGGCCGGCTCCGCCGAGCTGAGGTCGCTCAGCCCGGTCAGCAGGGCGCCCCGGTCGGCGGCCACGACGACCGCGCGGTAGTCCAGTTGGGCGCGCATGGTGGCCCGGGTGAAGCCGATGTCGAGGTGGTCCAGCTCGGGGCGGGCGATCATGTGGGCCCGGAGCCGGTCGGCCTGCTCGCGCAGCGCCGCCTCGCTGCGCGCCGAGAGCGGCACGAACACCGGCGTCCGCACGCCGCCGGCCCCCGCGGAAGCCGCGGAAGCCCCGGAGGCCCCGGCCGGCTCAGCGTCCTCGGCCGGCTCGGCCGGCTCCACCGCCGGCGCCTCCTCCAGGATCACGTGCGCGTTGGTCCCGCTGACCCCGAACGAGGACACGCCCGCCCGGCGCGGCCGCCCCTCGGCGACCGGCCAGTCCCGGGCCTCGGTGAGCAGCGCGACCTCGCCCGAGGCCCAGTCGACGTGCGGGGACGGCGCGTCCACGTGCAGGGTCGGCGGCAGCGTCTCGTTGCGCAGCGCCATCACCATCTTGATCACGCCCGCGACGCCGGCGGCGGCCTGGGTGTGGCCGAAGTTCGACTTGATCGAGCCGAGCCACAGCGGCCCGTTCTCGCGGTTCTGGCCGTAGGTGGCGAGCAGCGCCTCGGCCTCGATCGGGTCGCCGAGCGGCGTTCCCGTCCCGTGGCCCTCGACGGCGTCCACGTCGGCGGTGGTCAGCCCGGCGCTGGCCAGCGCCTGCCGGATCACCCGCTCCTGGGACGGGCCGTTCGGCGCGGTGAGGCCGTTGCTGGCGCCGTCCTGGTTGACGGCGCTGCCGCGGACCAGGCCGAGGATCCGGCGGCCGTTGCGCCGCGCGTCGGAGAGCCGCTCCAGCACGAGCAGGCCCATGCCCTCGGCCCAGCCGACGCCGTCCGCGCCCGCCGCGTACGCCTTGCAGCGCCCGTCCGGCGAGAGGGCTCGCTGGCGGCTGAACTCCACGAAGGCGCTGGGCCGGGCGAGGGTGGTGGCGCCGCCGACCACGGCGAGCGAGCACTCCCGGTTGCGCAGGGCCTTGCCGGCCAGGTCGATCGCGACGAGGGAGGAGGAGCAGACGGTGTCGACGGTGACGGCCGGGCCCTCGAAGCCGAAGGTGTAGCTGATCCGGCCGGAGGCGACGCTGGGCGAGGAGGCGATGGAGAGGTAGCCCTCGATCTCCGGGCGGCGGTCGCTCTGGCCGGCGACGAACTGGTAGTCGGAGAACATGAGGCCGCAGAAGACGCCGGTGTCGCTGCCCTTGAGGGTCAGCGGGTCGATGCCCGCGTCCTCGAAGGCCTCCCAGGCGCCCTCCAGCAGCAGGCGCTGCTGCGGGTCCATGGCCAGCGCCTCGCGGGGCGAGATGCCGAAGAAGTCGGCGTCGAACTCGGCCATGCCGGGGAGGAAGCCGCCGTGCCGGGTGTAGGCGGTGCCGGGGTGGTCCGGGTCGGGGTCGTAGAGGTTGTCCAGGTCCCAGCCGCGGTCGGCGGGGAACTCCGAGATTCCCGTCCGGCCCTCGGAGACCAGCGACCACAGGTCCTCGGGCGAGGCCACGCCGCCGGGGAAGCGGCAGCTCATCCCGACGATCGCCAGGGGCTCGGCCGCGCGGTCGAGCAGCTGTTGGTTCTGCCGCCGCAGGCGCTCGGTCTCCTTCAGCGACTTGCGCAGGGCTCCGACGACGTCGGGCTTCTCGAGGGCCATGCTGTTTCCCCCACCTTCGGACTCATGCCGTCGACCTTGTGGTCGATTGGTAGATCCGACGGTGGGCTGTCCAGATACAGCCAATCTCGAAGAATTTCTCGCACGAGGTGTAGCCGCCCCGGAGCCCGGGCACTCTGACTGTTTGTCATGTCCCCCAGGAAGAGGAATCCATCCCTCCGCCCTGCTTCGCGCACGCGAAGGCCCGTGCCCCCTCCGACCGGAGGGGGCACGGGCCCTCGACGCCTGCCGCTACGCCTTCGCGGAGAGCGCGTCCTCCACCGACCGGCGGACGGCGGCGGTCAGCCCGTCACCGTTCTCCGTGAAGAAGAAGTGGCCGCCCTGGTGGACGTCCAGGCTGAACCCCCCGGTGGTGGCCTGACGCCAGCCGGCCGCCTCGGACTCGGAGACCTTCGGGTCGACGTCGCCGATGTGCACGTGGATCGGCACCCCGATCCGCGCCTCCGGCGAGCTGCAGTACTTCTCGGCGATCCGGTAGTCCGCCTGCATCGGCGGCAGCACGATGTCGATGATCTCCTCGTCCTGCAGCAGCTCGCTCCCCATGCCGCCGAGCTCGACCATCTCCCGGAGGAAGTCCTCCCGGCTCTTGAGGTGGGTCTGCTCGTCCTTGCGCAGCGTCGGCGCCACCCGCCCGCAGGCGAACAGCGACAGCGGGGCCCGGCCTGCGGCCTCCAGCCGCTGGGCGACCTCGAAGCCCACCAGCGCGCCCATGCTGTTGCCGAGCAGCACGACCGGCAGGTCCGTCCAGTCGTCCAGCTGCTCGGCGATGTCGGCGGCCAGCTCCGCGATGCTGTCCCGGAACGGCTCGCGCCGCCGGTCCTGCCGCCCGGGGTACTGCACGCCGTACACGTCGAACTCGCCGAAACCGCGGGCGAACTGGAAATAGGAGTTCGCCGATCCACCGGCATGCGGGAAACAGACCAGTGCGGCCTTGGGTTCCTGCGCCGAACTCAGCTTGCGAATCCAGAGGTTGAAGCCGTCCGTGTCGACCATTTTTCGATCTCCCCGCTCAATTGCGTCTTGCGCTCATCCTGCCGCGCCGCCTGACACGACGTCATCGGCCTTCTCCCGGACGGCGGCCGGCGCTTCCGGCGCCGCCGCCTTCTCCGGGAACTTGACGAACAGTACGCAGGCGAGCGCCCCCACCGCCAGGAAGGCACTGGGCAGCAGGCTGGTCTCGCTCAGGGCCTTGGCGTACGGCTCGTGGAGGAAGTCCGGCACCGCGCTGGGGCTGCCCTCGAAGCTCTTCGAGTGGCCGCCGGCGCCCGGCAGGTGCGCCGCGATCCGGTCGACCAGGAGGGAGCCGACCACGGCGCTGCCGAGCACGGAGCCCATCTGCCGCATGGTGTTGTAGATCCCGGAGCCCGCACCGGCCTGGTGGACGGGGAGGTTGCGGGTGGCGGTGGCGGCGAGCGGGCCCCAGCACATGGCGTTGGCGATACCGGTCACGCCGGCCACGGTGGAGAACACCCACAGCGGCGAGTCGGGCGTCATCAGCACGGCGAACACCGCGATCGCGACGGTGAAGACCGTGAAGCCCATGGTGGTGAAGATGCGCGGGTGCAGCTTGTCGGACATCTTGCCGACGAACGGCGCGGCGACACCGGTCATGATCGCCAGCGGCGCGAAGACCAGCGCCGACTCGGCCGCGGTGAGCCCCCGCACGCCCTGCAGGTAGAAGTAGGCGGGCACGGTCCACGCGGTCACCGCGGCGCCCATGCAGGCGATGCCGACGTTGGCGAGCGAGAAGTTGCGGTCGCGGAACAGCGAGAGCAGCAGCAGCGGCTGGTTCCTGGTGCGCGCCTGGGTGAAGACGAACAGGGCGAGCACGGCCAGGCCGCCGCCGATCATCAGCCAGATACCGGCGTCCCAGTCCTTGTTGTTGCCCTCCTGCAGGCCGTAGACGAGCAGGAACATGCCGGCGCAGGACAGCAGGATGCCGACCGGGTCGAACTTGTGCTCCTCGGTCGGCAGCGCCGGCACCAGCTTCCACGCCAGCGCGAAGGCCACGACGCCGATCGGCACGTTGACCAGGAAGATCCACTCCCAGCCGACCGAGTCGACCAGCAGGCCGCCGACGACCGGGCCGAGCAGCAGGAAGATGCCGGAGGAGCCGCCCCAGATGCCCATCGCGGCGCCGCGCTTGTCCGCCGGGAAGATCTTGGTGATCACGGCCATCGTCTGCGGCGTCATCAGCGCGGCGCCGAGGCCCTGCACGGCGCGCGCGGCGATCAGCATGCCGATGCTCCCGGACACGCCGCACCACAGCGAGGAGAGCGTGAAGACCGCCAGGCCGATCAGGTAGATGTTCTTGGCCCCGAAGCGGTCGCCCAGCCGCCCGGTGAACAGCAACGGCGCCGCATAGGTGAGCAGGTAGGCACTGGTCACCCAGATGACCTGCGAGACGCTCGTGTCGAAGGATTCGGTGATCGCGGGGTTGGCGACCGCGACCACGCTCATGTCCAGGATGATCAGTGAGAACCCGGCGATCAGCGCGCCCAGCGCCGGCCAGGGGTTGCGTTCAACGGTCACGGTTGCCTTCCCAACGGTACGGTTGCGACCTTCCGGGACCACCATGCCCGTCCCAACGAGCCGGTTGCGCCCCTTTTGCCGCAACCCAGATCCCACGAGTCACCGTCTGGGTACACATGCAGCGACTTTCTGTCATGGATGTGGCGGATCTCACATCCCCGCCGGTCACGGGGTGGACGGTACGGTCGACCGCGCGGCAGGCGCTTCGCCGCACGCGCCCCCCGACGCTTCTTGACCCCCTCTTTGACCATGACATTTCAATTGTCCGCGCACGCTGTCGCCCTCGCACCGCCCCGACCAGCAAATCTCTTTCACCGGGCCGGAGTTACCCGCCGGTTAGGTTCGGCGGCGGGAAGCCGGTGCGCAAAGAATTCACGGCAAACCCGTCGGCGATCCCCCCGACAACCCGCCCCCGCGGACCAAACGAGAAAGCACGTCAACTAACCGATGACCCACCGCGGCGACGCGCCCGGGAAATACGGAACATCGGCGATCCGAAATGCCCTCAGTCCCAGGTCACGGGCCCGTTCCCGGCCCGTCCGACCGTCCGGTCCAGACCAACTCACGGCCCACCACATCCCGTTGATCAGAGGACCTTTGACGAGCACACCAAGTGTTCGACATACTCGACGGAGAGTGGGGGTCCACGGTTCATCCGGCGTCCTCGGGGTCGAGGGGCGCGACAGGGTCCAAGGGCCCTACCGGGGGCTGGGGGAAACGGCAATTGTCGGTGCTCGGCGATAAGGTCGGAATCGACGATGAGGGGGAATACGAATAAGCCGTCGCGGATCCGTGAGGGGATCCGTTAATTCCACGTGACGGTCAGGGATTGCTGCACCGCTTGACCCGGGCGCAGCGCGTGCGTTCGGCGGGACATCAGCGTCAACCGCTGGGTCGACACCACACATGACCAGCGGTGACGAGAAGCAGACAAACGGGGGATGTATGCGTACACCTACCCTGAACGAACTAGTTGACGATTGCATAGCCGGGAACCAGGACAGCTGGAGCCGGATCGTCGAGCGCTACACGCCGCTGATCTGGGCGATCGCGCGGGGGCACCGGCTCAGCACGGCCGACTGCGAGGACGTCAGCCAGACCACCTGGATGCGCGTCATCCAGCACCTGGGAAAGCTGCGCGACCCCGAGAAGCTGTCCCAGTGGATCGCGGTGTCGGCCCGTCGGGAGAGCCTGAAGCACATCGAGAAGTCCGGCCGCACCTCGCCGGTCGGTGACTCCCCGGTGTTCGACCAGTCCGAACCCACCGAGAACCACCCGGAGGAGATCGCGCTCGCCAAGGAGCGGGACAACGAGGTCCTGCTCGCGTACTGCGCGCTCTCGCCCAAGTGCCAGGCCCTGCTCGGGCTGCTGGTGACCGACCCGCCCATGTCCTACGACGAGATCAGCGCGACGCTGGGCATGCCGCGGGGCTCGCTCGGCCCGATCCGGTCGCGCTGCCTGGCCCATCTCGCCAAACTCCTCCAGCGCGAGACCGAACGGTCCGAGCGGGCGAAGGAGTTGGTGGACACCATCACCCGCTCCGGGATGCGGACCTACGCCCTGGAGCTGCAACGCTGACCGCGCGCGCAAGCGCCTCCCGCCCCGGACCGGGCGCGGCCGCTCAGGCCTCGACCGCTCCGGCGGGAGGCGCTTGCGGCGTTTCCGCCGCTTCCGCCGCTTCCGCTGCTTCCGCAGCTTCCGGCTTGTCCGGCATGTCCGGCGCGTCCGCGGCTGCCCGCCCGGCCGCGCCGGCGGTCCCGACCAGGCCGTCCGCGAGCATCGACGCGAACAGCGCCTTCGCGGCGTCGACCACGCCGACCGGGGGCCGCCCGATGGCGTCCGCGAGCCTGGCGAGCGTCTCGTCGCCCGGTTCCGTCGACATCGTGTCGTCCGACTCGCTCACGCTCACCCCTCACGCTCCGTAACTAGTTCATTCCTCAACCATGAATGGCCAGAATATACCTGCACGTGAAGGGATTCAACGCCCACACAACCGGGTAAACCCCGCCAGCAGCCCGAATGGTTCAAGCCACGGCGGCCCGCCCGCCGGCCGGCGCCCGGTCAGCCCGTGATCGAGAAGAAGATCGTGTCCTGGCTGTACCAGTCCAGGTGCTCCGTCGCGTACTCCCAGTTCTCGTGCTCGCACTCGAACAGCTTGATCATCTCCAGCAGGTCGTACCGCAGGCCCTGTTCCAGCCGGTCCAGCACGGCCCGGTACGCCGCGGCCGCGGGCCCGGCCTTGGCCAAGGGGAACATGCCGATGTGCGGGCCGTCCACGGGGTACGGGATGCCGAACGGGATCTCCGGCGGCGGCCCCGAGAACAGGTGGTCGTGCAGCAGCAGGTCCTCGGCCACGCCCAGCCGGCGCAGCTCCTCGTCGAGGGCGCCGAAGAAGGTCGCGGGCCGGGAGTAGACGCCGAGGTCGCAGGAGTCGGAGGCGTTGCGGTCGATGACGAGCTGCAGGGCCGCGTAGTAGGCGCCGGCCGCGTACGACCCCGCCGAGTCCGCACGGCCGGCGACCAGGTGGTCGAGCGCGTCCGGGATCGACAGGCCCCAGTCGATGCCCTGGCGGTCGAGCTCCGCCTGGCGCTCCCGCGCCCGCCCGCGCGCCCGGTCGAGGCGCCGCTCCTGATCCGGCGTCAGCCGCCCGGCCGCACCGAGGAAGGCCACGACCTCGGCCCGGTCCGCCGTGCTGTACGTGATGATTCGGCTCATGGCCGCCATGCTGCCAGCCCCCGCCGACACCCGGCGCCGGAGGTGTACCACCGGGCCGACGACGACCCGTCATCGGATCGTAGGCGTCCGATCCGCCTCCATTCATGCCGTGGACATCTCACGTTGACGTTACTCGCCAGTACGCGCATCCTGCACGGTGGACAGTGTCCACTCGGCGGGGAAGGGCCCCGCCGGAATGCAATGAGGGAGCGTCATGGCACGGCTCACGATCGGGCGCTGGGGACGGCGTCTGATAACCGGGGTGGCGGTGATGACGGCCGCGGCCTCGCTGGCGCCGGCCTCCGCCTCGGCCCACGACAACGACGGCCACCGGTCCAAGACCCCCAAGATCGGCCACGTGTGGACGATCATCCTGGAGAACAAGTCCTACGAGGCGACGTTCACCGGGCTCAACCAGAACAGCTACCTGTGGAACACCCTCCCCCAGTACGGCGAGGTGCTGCGCCAGTACTACGGGACGGGCCACTACAGCCTGGACAACTACATCAGCCTCGTCTCCGGCCAGGCCCCGGCCCCGGACAACCAGGCCGACTGCCCCCGCTACACCGACGTCAGCCCGGGCACCCCGGCCGCCGACGGCCAGACCAACGCCACCAAGGGCTGCGTCTACCCGAACTCCGTGTACACCCTCTTCAACCAGCTGGACGACAAGAACCTCAGCTGGAAGGCGTACATGCAGGACATGGGCAACACGCCCGGCCGCGAGGACGTCTACCGCTGCGGCATCCCCGGCGACCCCTCCGGCGCCGGCGTCCCGCAGCCCGGCGGCTCCACCGCCCAGGACCAGTACGTGGCCAAGCACAACCCCACGGCCTGGTTCCACTCGCTGATCGACGACCCGCAGGAGTGCGGCAACGTCGTCCCGCTGGACGGCCGCCCCGCCGAGGGCGACCACCCGGCCCTCAGCGGCCTGGCCGAGGACCTCAAGAGCGAGGACAGCACCCCGGCGTTCTCCTGGATCACGCCCAACAACTGCGCGGACGCGCACGACTCGACCTGCAAGGGCGACAACGGCTCCGGCGACCCGAACAACCACCAGGGCGGCCTGTACGCCTCGGACCTGTTCCTGCAGCGGGTCGTCCCGCAGATCATGGCCTCGCCCGCGTTCCAGCACGACGGCCTGATCCAGGTCGTCTTCGACGAGGCCTTCCCGCCCTACAAGATGTACGGCAACTCGGTCGCCGACTACACCGGCAACCAGGACCCGAAGCTCAACACCCCCACCGACACCGCCCAGTCGGTCGTCGCGTGCTGCAACGAGCTGCCCGGCCCGAACACCACCCAGCCCGGCTTCCAGGCCTTCGGCCAGGACACCACCCCGGGTGGCGGCATCACCGGTGCGGTCATGATCTCCCGCTTCATCAAGCCGGGTTCGGTCAGCGACCAGCCGTACAACCACTACTCCTGGCTGCGCAGCATGGAGGACCTGTACGGCATCGACCACGGCGGCACCGACGACCACGGCCACCTCGGCTACGCGGCCGCGGACGGCCTGCGCCCGTTCGGCGGGGACGTCTACAACAACCCCGGCGGCAAGGCCCTCCCGCCGGCGCCGTTCGCCAGCACCGTCTACCCGGCCACGGCCCGGGCCGACGAGCCGCAGAACCCGATCGTCAACCCGGCCCCGGCCAAGAAGTGACCGACCGGACCTCGTGAAGGACCCACAGCACTGATGAACGCCGCACGCACCGCGGCGCCCCGCCGGGCCGGCCTCCGCCGGCCCGGCTCCGGGCGCGCCCGCTCCGCCCTGCGCCCGGCGGCGCTCGCCTGCGCCGCCCTGGCCCTCGTCCTGACCGGCTGCACCGGGGAGTCCTCCCCCGAGCACAAGAACGCGGCCGACACGATCAAGGACCTCGGCGCCGTCCCGATCCCCACGCCGCCCAGCGCCCGGCCGACGCCCGTCGCCGACGAGCAGCACCTGCAGCTGGTCGCCATGGGCGACACCGTCCAGGCCAAGCTGCCCGAGGGCGGCGCGGTGATCAGCGCCTCCGGCCCCACCCAGGGCGCCACGGCCGCGCCGGACGCCTCCGGGAAGGTCCCGGAGCACACCACCGGCACCATCACCGTCACCGTCCGGCAGGCCACCGCCCCGGTCACCATCGCCGCCGCGGACTTCTCCTCCCGCGACGACCAGGGCGCCGAGATCCCGCTGACCGCCACCGGCCCGGCCACCGTCACCGCCGCCCCCGGCGGCACCGCGACCCTCACCCTGACCGGCACCTACCAGGCCGGCGCCGCCCAGCTGACCTGGCGCCACGACGGCAAGCCCGTCACCGTCTGGGACTTCAACATCGAGCTCGACTGACCGGCCCCGCCGCCGGGCCCGCCGTC
The DNA here is from genome assembly GCF_049543595.1 of Kitasatospora sp. NPDC094028. Classification (NCBI taxonomy): domain Bacteria; kingdom Bacillati; phylum Actinomycetota; class Actinomycetes; order Kitasatosporales; family Streptomycetaceae; genus Kitasatospora; species Kitasatospora sp. NPDC094028. The sequence continues at coordinate 470,436 of NZ_JBMVFA010000003.1, forward strand.
ACCCCTCGACGTAGTCGACCAGCTGCATCATCCCCAGGTCCTCGTGCTGGAGCTGGTGGCAGTGGGCGACGGTGCGGCCGGCGAAGTCCTCGTACTTCACCAGGAAGGTCGCGCTGTCCCCGGGCTCCCCGCCGGCCAGGCCGACGGTGTCGTGCCAGACCGGCGGGTCGAGCCGCACGCCGTTGCGGTGGGTGACGAGCACGTGGTTGGTGTGCAGGTGGAAGGGGTGGTTGAACTCCGGCCGCCGCTCCTCGGTGCGCACCGTCCACCGCTCGACGGTGCCGAGCGCCAGGGTGTGGTTGACGTGGTCGGGGTCGAACAGGCCGTAGGCGGGGTCGCGGGCGAGGTCCCCGTCCGGGTCGGCCGCGGGGGTCGGGTTGCTGCCGAGCATCCGGTAGGCGTTCGGGAACGGCGGGCCGAAGACGCCCGGGTCGACGTGGAAGACCACCTCGCGGTCCGCGTCGGGGTTGGCGATGTCGTTCTCGTCGAGGTACGGCTTGCCCTGCGGCAGCGCGTCCGGCAGTCCCATCGGCGGGTCGACCGGGTCGCCCGCCACCTCGACGGTCATCAGCGGGCCGGCGACGCCGTCCGCCCGCAGCTCGTACGTCCCCGGGTCGCCGCCGCGCACCAGCACGTCCGCCCGGTTGCCCATCGCCAGGCCCAGGGTGTCCCGGGCCACCGGCGCCGCGAAGGTCACCCCGTCCTGCGCGATCTGGTGCAGGACCAACCGCCCCGGCTCCCCGAGCACCTCCAGGGAGAGCGCGGTGAACGCCGTCGCCGCGACCAGCCGCCAGCGCTGCACCTCGCCGGGGCGCAGCGCGAGGACGGGGTTCACCGCGCCGTTGACGGTGAGGACGGCCGGGACGGCGGCCAGCGACCCGCCGGTGGTGAAGTCGGGGACGGTGCCGTCCTTGAGCCGGAGTTCGTTGACGCAGACGACGAGGTCGGCGGCCGCCCGGATCTCGGGCACCTCGTCGACGTCGCCCTCGACGATGACGACCCCGGCCATCCCGCCGACGATCTGCGTGGCGGTGGCCCCGTGCAGGTGCGGGTGGTACCAGTACGTCCCGGCGGGGTGCCCGGCCGGCACCTCGACGGTCGTCAGGTACCGCGGCTCCGGCGCGCCCGCGTCGGCCTCCTCCGCCGTGCGCGGCGCGAACACCCGCAGCACGTTGTCGGCGTCGCCGGACGGCGCGACGTGCATCCCGTGGGTGTGCAGGTTGAAGCTGTTCGGGTCGTGCGGCCGGTTGTGGCCGCCGCCGGACGGCTCGGCCCGCTCGTTCGGCCCGGGCGATTCGTGCGGTTCGTTCGGCGGCAGCCCGTTGACCTGGGTGAGCCGCAGCACGTCCCCGCCGCGCACCCGCAGGGTCGGCCCGGGGATGCCGGCGTTGTACGTCCGGGTGGTCACCGTCCCGTACCCGGGGACGGCGACGTCGGCGAAGCGCACGTCGAGCACCCCCTCGGCCCCGAGCACCGCCGGCTGCGGGAACCCGCCGCCCGCCGCGGCCGCCCGCCCGGCGCCCGCGCGGCCGACCGCCCCGGCCGCGGCCGCCACCAGGGCCGCCCTGAGCACCGTCCGCCGACTGATTCCGTCATTTCGTCCCATAAGCGGGCAATCTAGGCCTCCTCCCCCACCACTCGGCGGAGCCACACCGCGCGCCCGCCACCCGGGTGACGCTGCGTCAGATCTGAGCTTTCCATGCCACCTCTGCACCCGCCCTGAGCTGGGCATATGTGTCCGGTGAGCGAACTGTTGCCGAAGACTTGTTCCGATACTCGGGCGTAGAAGTTAGGTTGCACCGCAATGCGCGGGTCTGTCCCCCACCCTCCGGCGTGCCGAGCCGAGGGTCACTCCGCGACGGAAAGGCAACAGGACACCCTTCATGAGTGCGGACACCACCAAGCAGGCGGCGCCCCCCGCCCCCGGCTCCCACCCGCCGGCCCCGATCGGGCACGGCGGCGACGGCCACCTGAAGGCCGGCCTCAAGAACCGCCACCTGTCGATGATCGCCATCGGCGGCGTGATCGGCGCCGGCCTCTTCGTCGGCTCCGGCGCGGGCATCGCCTCCACCGGCCCGGGCATCCTGCTCTCCTACGCACTGGCCGGCGTGCTGGTCGTGCTGGTGATGCGGATGCTCGGCGAGATGGCGGCCGCCGACCCGCAGAGCGGCTCCTTCTCCGCCTACGCGGACCGCGCGCTCGGCCGCTGGGCCGGGTTCACCATCGGCTGGCTGTACTGGTTCTTCTGGGTCGTGGTGCTCGCAGTCGAGGCGACGGCCGGCGCCAAGATCCTCCACCAGTGGGTGCCGGGCGTCCCGCAGTGGGGCTGGGCGCTGATCGTGATGGCGGCGCTGACCGCCACCAACCTGTTCTCGGTCGCCTCCTACGGCGAGTTCGAGTTCTGGTTCGCCGGCATCAAGGTGGTGGCGATCGCCGCGTTCCTGGTGATCGGCGGCCTCGCCGTCTTCGGCGCCCTGCCGGACACCCACGCGGTCGGCCTCAGCAACCTCACCGGCCACGGCGGCTTCCTGCCGAACGGCGTCGGCGCGGTCTTCACCGGCATGCTCACCGTCGTCTTCGCCTTCATGGGCAGCGAGATCGTCACCCTCGCCGCCGGCGAGTCGGAGGACCCGGAGAAGGCGGTCAGCAAGGCCACCAACAGCGTCATCTGGCGGATCGGCGTCTTCTACCTGGGCTCGATCCTGCTCGTGGTCACCCTGCTGCCGTGGGACTCCGCCGAGGTCAAGGCCAGCCCGTACGTCGCCGTCCTCGACCACGTGGGCATCCCGCACGCCGGCCAGGTGATGGACGTGATCGTGCTGACCGCCGTGCTGTCCTGCCTCAACTCCGGCATGTACACCGCCTCCCGGATGGCGTACTCGCTCGGCCAGCGCGGCGACGCCCCGAAGGCCTTCGCCACGGTGACCTCCCGCGGCGTCCCGCAGGTGGCCATCCTCTCCTCGGTGGTGTTCGGCTTCGTCGCCGTGTTCTTCAACTACACCTACCCCGAGACCGTCTTCTCCTTCCTGCTCAACTCCTCCGGCGCCGTCGCCCTGTTCGTCTGGCTGGTGATCTGCTTCTCGCAGCTGCGGATGCGCAAGATCATCGAGCGCGAGACGCCGGACCGCCTGACCGTGCGGATGTGGCTGTACCCCTACCTCACCTGGGTCGCCATCGGCATGATCGGCTTCGTCATCGCCTACATGTTCACGGACGCGGACGGCCGCAAGCAGATGTACCTCTCGCTGGTCGCCGCCGCCGTCGTCCTCGGCGCCTCCGTCCTGGTCGGCCGGCGCCGCAAGGCCGCCGCCGAGGCCCTCACGCAGGGCTGACCCCGCCGTCCCACCCGGGCCCGGAAGCCGAGGAACGGCTCCCGGGCCCGCGTGCGTCCACGGCCGGAAACGAACAGACCGGGGCAGAGTCGGACCGAACCGGGCGGGGTGGGACGATACCTGCCATGTCCAGCACGTCTCCCCCGGTCCGGGGCACCGCCGCCCCGCCCGACCCGCTCCGCCGCCTGCTGCTCGACCTGGGCGAGGCCCTCCTCGGCGGCGGCCTGCCCGTCCACGACGTCGAGGAGGAACTCCGCGCGCTCGGGCAGGCCCTGGGCGCCCCGGAGGTCCGGGTCGCCGCCCTGACCAACGGCCTGTTCGTCGCCCTGGACGCGGACGAGGCCACCCGGTTCCAGCCGGTCGGCGCCGCGCTCCGGTTCGAGCAGACCGCCGACGTCCTCCACCTGGTGCACCGGCTGCGCCGCGGCGAGCTCGACGGCCCCCGGGCGCTCGCCGAACTGGACGCCATCCGGCGGGCGCCGGCCCGCTGGCCCGCCTGGGTCGCCGACCTCGGGGCGCTGCCGGTCGGCATGGGGATCTGCCTCTTCCTGCAGCCGCTGGCGGCGAACGTGCTGGCCGCCGGCGCCGGCTCGCTGATCGTCGTGGGGCTGACCGTGCTCGCCCGGCGGCTGCCGTACCTGCGGCCGCTGCTGCCCGTCGCGGCCGGCTTCCTGGTCGCGCTGCTCGTCCTCTCGCTCGCGCGGGCCTCGCTGCTGGACGGGCCGCTGCGGACGATCGTCGCCACGCTGGCGATCCTGCTGCCGGGCGGGCTGCTGGTCACCGGGCTGTCGGAGATCGCCGCCGGCGCGGCCAGCGCTGGGACGGCCCGGCTGGTGTCCGGCGCGGTGCAGCTGGCGCTGTTCCTCGCCGGGGTGGCCGCCGCCGCGACCGCGACCGGCATGCCGGCCGGCGCCCTGGCCAACGTCCAGGTGGCCGAGCCGAGTTGGTGGGTGATCGGGCTGGGGCTGGCGATCGCCGTCGCCGGCGTCGTGATCAACGTCAACACCCCGCCCCGGGCCATCCCGTGGATCGTCGCGGTGATCGCGGTCAGCGTCACCGTCCAGGTGGTGGTCGGCTCGGCGCACGGCGCGGCGATCGGCGGCCTGGCCGGCGCGGTCTCCGCGGCGCTCGCGGCCACCCTGGTGCACTGGCTGCCCGGCGGCCCGCTCTGGCAGGTGCTCTACCTCCCGGCGTTCTGGATCGTCGTCCCCGGCTCGTTCGGCCTGCTGAACACCGCGCAGATCGAGGTCGGCAACGGCGCGCAGTCCGTCCTGGCGGCCGTGTCGGCGGTGTTCGGGGTGTCGATCGGCACCCTGATCGGCTCTGTGATCAGCCGCGTCCCCCGCCCCTCCCTCGCCGCGCTCCGGCCCGGCCGCCCCTGAGTTCAGGCCTGCCGCAGCGTCTCGCCGAGCCGGGTGGCCGCCTCCACGACCGCCTGGGACAGGTGCACGCCCGGGTGCCGGCTGAGCCGTTCGATCGGGCCGGAGACCGAGACGGCGGCCACCACCCGGTTGGACGGGCCGCGCACCGGCGCGGAGACCGAGGCGACCCCGGGCTCGCGCTCGCCGAGCGACTGCGCCCAGCCGCGCCGCCGCACGCCGCTGAGCGCGGTGGCGGTGAACCGGGCGCCCTGCAGCCCGCGGTGCAGGCGCTCCGGCTCCTCCCAGGCCAGCAGGATCTGTGCGGCCGAGCCGGCCTTCATCGGCAGGGTGACACCGACCGGGACGGTGTCGCGCAGACCGGAGAGCCGCTCGGCGGCGGCCACGCAGATCCGCACCTCGCCCTGCCGCCGGTACAGCTGGGCGCTCTCCCCGGTCACGTCGCGCAGGTGGACGAGCACCGGCCCGGCGGCCGCGAGCAGGCGGTCCTCACCGGCGGCCGCCGAGAGCTCCCCGAGCCGGGGGCCGAGGATGAACCGCCCCTGCATGTCCCGGCCGACCATCCGGTGGCGTTCCAGTGCGACGGCGAGCCGGTGCACGGTGGGCCGCGCCAGGCCGGTGGCCGCGACCAGCCCGGCCAGCGTGGCGGGCCCGGCCTCCAGGGTGGCGAGGATCGAGGTGACCTTGTCGAGCACGCCGACGCCGCTCGTGTTCTCCATGGACGGGTACTCCAGTCTCAGAACCCGTGAGCGGCGGGGTGGGTGCCGGGTCACGGGGGCTCCGCGCGGGGAGCGTGGGGGTGGTCAGCGAGGACGGGCCGGAGAAGTCGGCCGGTCGCCTGCGCCGGGCACGAGACGGGTACGCGGAAGCGCCGGGGCGGGAAGCGCCCGGGCGAAGGACAGCACTGGAAGCACCGTGTCTCCTCATCTTTCCCGCGCCACGTTGGCGACAGGCCGGAGTTGGCACTGATCCCGGTCGTCGCGGCGCGCACGTCGCGCGCCGGGTCGGCCGGGGAGTTGCCGGGGCTTCGTCGGGCCGGTCCCTCCACCCCTCTGGATGATTCGCGAGGAACCCTACAAGATTCCCTCGGCCCGCCACCAAACCTCCCCCCTTCCCGACCTCGCCCCGGTCCCTCGCCGGCCCCCGGGAACGACGGTGCACCGGCCGCCGTCGGCAGCCGGTGCACCGTCACGCGGAGGTCGTCAGTGCAGCACGTCGAGCACGTTGTCCGCGTTGTTGACGAAGTAGACCGCGTCGCGGTCGAGGTCCAGCGCGAGGCCGAACAGCGCACCCGCGCCGGGCGGGCTGCCCGCGCTGTTGATCTGCTTGACCGCCACCTGCTGCCCGGCCGGCGTGGTCTCGACGATGTTCCCGTCCCCGCCGTTGACCGTCAGCACGTCACCCCGGGGCGTGATCGCCATCCCCAGCGGGCCGTTGAGGCTGCCGCCCGCGGTGACGACCCGTCCGGTGCCGGCGCTGTCCTTGCGGAAGATCGCGTCCGGGATGGCGGTGATCCGGTTGAGGGCGGTGTCGGCGACGAAGAGCGAGCCGTCGTGGCCGAGGCCGACGCCGGTCGGGCCGACCACCAGTGCCGCCGGGTCCGTCCGCTCGGCGAAGCCGGAGCCGATCTCGGTGGTGGCCACCCGCTGCGGCGGCTCGTCGCCCGCGTCGCACAGGGTGATCCGCAGGACGGTGCCCTGGTCGACCTCGGCGCCGCCGCCCGCGACCGTCCCGTTGAGCACGTTGGTCACGAACAGCTCGCTGCGCTTGCCGATGCTGATCGAGGTCATGTCCCAGGGCCCGTTGATGCCGTCCCCGGCGATGGTCTCGCGCACCGTGCCGTGCTTGTCGAGCACCAGCAGGCAGCCGGCCCGGGCGGTGGGCGACATGCCGTCCGCGGTGGGCAGGCTGCCGACCACGACCCAGCCGCCGGGCAGCACGGTCAGCGCCGTGGTGAGGCCGACCCCGCCGGGGCAGGGGCCGGGCAGGTGGGCCGGGTCGATCGTGGCGAAGGTGGTCACCGTGCCGTCCGGGGCGACCTGCACCAGCGTGGTGCCGAGGCCCTGCAGGTTGGCCGAGTTGTTGAAGTTGCTGATCAGGACGTTGCCCCGGTGCAGGTCGCCGATGCTCTCCCGGACGGTGAACGTGCCGTACGGGTTCACGTCGCCGTTCGCCGGGACGGTGGACGCGACGGGGGACACGGTGGTCAACCGGTCGAGGAACGCCGGCGGATCGGCGGCGGCCCCGGCCGGGGTCGCACCGGCGGCCAGGCCGACGGTCAGCGCCGCCGTCGCCAGCACGCTCGAACAGGCCCGAAGTCTCATGTGTACTGCCTCCTGGAGGGCGGGCCGGACGGCCGGAGCCCGGCGTCCCGACCCGTGGAAGTGCTCGGATCGCCCCCGGGCCCGTCGGACGGGCCCCGGCCGCCACGCTAGCCACCCGACACCGCGCCCCGCCCGCCGACGTGCGCCGAATGCCGGGCACCCGGGTGACGGCCGCACAGCCCCTCAGGCCGACACACCGGTCCGGTCCGCACCTGCCGTCACAGGTGCGGACCGGAGGTCCTTCGTCCCGGGGCCGCCTCCCCCCGCCGCGCTCGACGGCTCAGCGGGCCGCCGGCACCGCCCCGCTCGGGACGCCCGTGCGGCGGTCCACCACCCGGGCCGTCTTCCAGCTCACCGGGCCCGCCCCGCCGGCGCTCTCGGCCATCGGCCCGTGGGCGACCGTGACCGGCACGCCGAGGACGGCCGAGGCCTCCTCCACCGTCCGGTCGACCACCGCCCGGGACGGCTCGAAAGCGGGCGGGAGCACGAGGGTGATGCCGTCCGTGTCGGCGCCGGCGGGCCGGTCGATGACGATGCGGTAGTCGGTGTGCCCGCGCAGGTGGCGCAGCAGCAGGTCCTCGATGTCGTAGGTGGTGACGGCGGCGCCGTTGACCACCACCGGGTCGCCGGCCCGGCCGAGCACCTCGATCCGCTCCGCCGGGATCGCCGTACCGGGCGCCGCCGGGTGGACGCGCACCAGGTCGCCCGTCCGGTAGCGGAGCAGCGGCTTGGCGCCCTGGTAGAGGTGGGTGACCACGAGCTCGCCGCACCGCACCCCGGCCGCGTCGGCCTCGGCCGGCCGCAGCGTGGCCGGGTCGAGGACCTCGTAGTGGTTGATCAGCGGGGTGAGGTACAGGCCGCCGTCCCCGGCGCCGGCGCCCAGCACGGACGCCTCCTGGGACCCGTACAGCACGTTGTGGGCCTCGGCGTCCCAGAGGAAGCCGATGTTGTCCAGGAGCGCGGGCGGCGCGACCTCGCCGGTGAGCATCAGGACCTTCACCGGGAGGTCGCGGCGCGGGTCCAGGCCCGCTTCGAGGGCCGCGGCCGCCAGCGAGAGCGCCATGCTCGGCGTGCAGATCAGCCCGGTGATCCCGAGCTTCCGGATCACCCGCAGGGCGCGGTCGTAGCCGACCAGCGGGGAGAGCGGCCACAGCTTCGCCACCGCGATGCCCAGGTTGCGGCACACCTCGCCGAAGGTGTCGCCGTTGGCGTGCAGGTCGTTCGGGCCGCTGATCCCGATGACCTGGTCCGCGCCGAACCGGCGAAGAATCGTTTCGCTGTGGAAGGTCAGCGCCATGTTGGTGTGCAGGCTGTCGACGTTGCCGCGCGGCGCGGGCGTGGAGGCGCCGGTGGTCCCGGTCGTCTCGTAGTACACCCAGGCCTCGGACAGCGGCCGGGAGAGGACGTCGAGCTGATGCGTGCGCAGGTCCTCCTTCGTGGTGAAGGGGATCTCGGCCAGCGTCCGCGGGGTCAGCGCGGTGATGGCCTCCGGGTCGATCCCGCCGAGGCGGGCGCGGTACATCGGCGACCGCTCCCGCACGTAGGCGACGGTCCGGCGGAAGCCCTCCAGCTGGTGGCGGCCCAGCCGCTCGGCGGTCCAGCCGCCGGAGACGAACTCGGCGTACTGCGCGTGCAGGGACGTGGCGAGTGCGGCGAGTTCGGGATGGAAAACGGTGTACACGGGGTGGTTCCCTCTCTGGTCGACGGCCCCGCGCGGGCCCGTCGTGCGGTCCGGTCAGCGGAGCATCTGCGCCCGGCACTGGTCGAGGCGGAAGCCGGCCACGGCCTCGGCGGGAGAGAGCTCCTCGATCCGCCGCAACTCGTCCGCCGACAGCCGCAGGTGCGCGGCGCGGGCATTCTCCTCGACGTGCTCGGGCCGCTCGGCCCCGGGGATCGGCACCACGTCGGCGCCCCGGGCCTGCACCCAGGCGAGGGCCAACTGGTTGACGGTGGCGCCGCATTCACGCGCGAGCTCGCGCAGCGCCGCGACCAGCCGGAGGTTGCGGTCGAAGTTCTGCTCGGCGAACCGCGGGTTGCGGCGCCGGTCGTCGTCGGCGGCGAGGTCGTCGAGCGTGCGGAAGCCGTCCGAGAGGATGCCCCGGGCCAGCGGCGAGAACGCGACGATCCCGATCCCCAGCTCCCGGCAGGTCGGCACCACCCTCGCCTCCAACTCCCGGCTCCACAGGCTCCATTCGCTCTGCACCGCGGACACCGGGTGCACCGCGTGCGCCAGCCGGATCTCCTCCGGGCTCGCCTCGGACAGCCCGACGTGGCGGACCTTGCCCTCCGCGACCAGGTCGGCGAGGGCCAGCATCGTCTCCTCCAGCGGCGTGGCCGGATCGATCCGGTGCACGTAGTAGAGGTCGATGTGGTCGACGCCGAGGCGGCGCAGGGACTGCTCGCAGCTGCGCCGGACGTAGTCGCCCCGCCCGCTCACGGAGCGCTCGTTCGGGTCGTCGGTGCGGACGATGCCGAACTTGGTGGACAGCACGACCCGGTCGCGCCGGCCCCGGACGGCCCGGCCGACCAGTTCCTCGTTGCGGCCCCGGCCGTAGATGTCGGCGGTGTCCAGCATCGTCACGCCGAGGTCCAGCGCGCGGTGGACGGTGCGCAGCGCCCGGTGCTCGTCGACCGGCCCGCGGAACTCGCTCAGGCCCATGCAGCCCAGCCCCTGCGCCGGGGCGACCAGCCCGCCGAGCGCCCGGGCGGGTAACACCCGCGCCTCGACGGCGGCACCGTCGACGGCGCCGGGCGCGGGGCCCGCCTCCGTCGACGTGGGTCTCAGTGGCGTTCCGACTTCCGATCGAGACATGCGGATCCCCTCCCACTCCGGGCCCGATCTGGGCACACGTCAGTCAACGGTGATCCGTCGAACACGAGTTCAGGAATCACACTTACGTGCAGGGACCTGCCAACATCGCACCCGTACCACCGGTCGCCACGGCTCCCACGACAACCACTGGCCACATCCGTATCCGGGATGAACCCGCCCACATCGGCCCGCGGCGCCGATCGCGGGTCGGCCGCAGTCCGATCGAGGGCCGATCGCAGGCCGATCGCAGGCCGATCGCGGACCGGCCGCACGCCGGCCTCATACCGTCCGGGACCCCCGGCGCCCCGAACCGCGCAGGTCAGCGGGACCGGCCACGGATGGCCGGTCCCGTGGCCTGGTGTCCGGCGCGCGGAGATCGGCACGCTCGTCCTCGACGGCAGCGAACACAGAGAGGGCGCCTGGTGGGCGAATCGTTGTTGCCCGGTGATCCGCGGCAGTTGGGCGGCTTCTACCTCGACGGCCGGCTCGGCGCGGGCGGCCAGGGCGTGGTGTACGAGGGGTACGACGTTCAGGGGCGGCGGGTCGCCGTCAAGGTGCTGCGCGCCGTCGACGCCGAGGACCGGGAGCGGCTGCGCCGGGAGATCCCCGCCTGGCGCAAGGTCGAGCCCTACTGCACCACCCGGGTCCTGGAAGCCGACCTGGACGGCACCGTCCCCTACGTCGTCAGCGAGTACGTGGCCGGCCCGGACCTGCGCCGCGCCGTGAACGACGGCGGCGCGTACGGCCCCGAGGAACTGCGGCGCCTCGCGGTCAACCTGGCCGGGGCGCTGGTGGCGATCCACCGGGCCGGCGTGGTGCACCGGGACCTGAAGCCGGAGAACATCCTGCTCGGCCCGGACGGCCCCCGGGTGATCGACTTCGGCCTGCACCCTCGGCCTCTTCTTCCAGCTCTCCGTCAGCGAGGTGCTCCTCCAGGGGCTCCTGGTCGGCCTCGCCGCCGGCTTCGCCTTCTCCGCCGCCTACGCCATCACCCTCGCCGTCAACCACGGCGAGAGCTGGAAACCGACCTACACCCGCCTGCGCTGGCCCCGCGGCGGCGACGCCGCCCGTGCCCGCTCCCCCCGCGCCATCGCCGTCCACCTGGGCTCGCTCTTCCTCGCCTCCTTCGTCCTCGGCGCCGGCTGCGCCGTCGCCAGCTCGGCCCAGTGGTACCTGTTCGACCACGTCCCCCTCGGAAACCCCCGGATCCGCGACACGGCGATCGCCAACATGACCCTCTTCGGCCTGACCTTCGCCACCGCCACCACCGCCGTCTTCGGCCTCCTGACCGCCCTCGAATCCCCGATGGACACCGCCTCCGCCGCCGCCCGAGCCGCCTCCTGGCCGCCAACCGCTCCACCATCACCCGCCAGGCCGCCCTCCTCCTCCCCCTCTTCGGCATCACCGTCTCCGCCGGCGGCGCCTGCTGGGTCCACCTCCTCCAAGGCACCTTCGGCCCCTACGACTGGGGCCTCCAACGCGCCATCACCATCGGCGCCATCGGCAGCATCAGCGCCGTCCCCGCCTACGTCCTCGGCTTCACCGCCTGGGGCCAGTGGCTCCTCCTCGTCCGCATCTGGCTCCCCCTCACCGGCAAACTCCCCCGCGACACCATCACCTTCCTCACCGACGCCTACCACCGCGGCGCCCTCCGCCAATCCGGCGCCGTCTACCAGTTCCGCCACCTCCGCCTCCAACACCACCTCCACACCGACCACCCACCGGGCCGCCGACCGGGCCACCCCGGGACCACCTCCGCCGGCCCCTCCCGCCCGGACGCACCCACCCGGCCGACGTAGCACCACGAGGCCGAGGGCGCCGGCACCACCCGCCCTCGGCCTCCTCCGCCGCCACCTGCCGCCCGTACTCCGACCCACCCCCGGAAACGGCGAAAGCCCCGCCGACCCGCCGGTCGGCGGGGCTCCGTCATCACCGGAGGAACGACAGGCGGACTCCTCGGCGTCGATGAGGTGGGGGCGATTCCTTCGTCGAGCACGTGCCGACGGAAGGCGGGCCGGCACTCGGCGCCGCCGCCGGTCCGGATGACCTCGACGCGGAACGGCAGCCGCTCCAGGGTGCGGCCCGGGAGCTGGACGGCGGTCTTCCGGGCAGACGACTGGCCCCGGTCCGTGTGGGGACGGACCGGGGCCCGGGGCACCGTCAGGTGGTCAAGGGGGTCAGGCGCCCATGGCCTCGACGAGGCTCTTCGGGCGCATGTCCGTCCAGTTGGTGTTGATGTAGTCGAGGCAGGACTCGCGGCTCTCCTGGCCGTACGCGACGGTCCAGCCGGCCGGGATCTCGGCGAAGACGGGCCACAGCGAGTGCTGGTTCTCCTCGTTGACGAGGACGTAGTAGGAGGCGCTGTCGTCCTCGAACGGGTTGGTCGCCATGATCGATCGGGCTCCTGTCGGTTGGTCGTGTGTGCGAATGGAACAGGGTCGACGTCCGCCGAGGTCGGTCAGCGGGACAGCGCGCCGGCGGCCGCCATGCGGTGGCGACCCGCGGAGACGGATCCGGGCAGCCGGTCGATCGCTTCCGCGACGTCCGGCCAGGATGTGATCGGATCCCGGTACGCCATCCGCGAGTACGCGCCGCCGAACGAGAAGTACCAGCGCGGCGGCTTTCCTGCCATCACCGTCTCCAGGGAATTCGCGAAGAATCGCCAGTCGGAATTCTGGCGATTCCCAGCGGGGCCGGACAAGCCGTTCTGCAGCTAACTGCCAGGAATTCTCGGGCATCCGATCAGATCGGTGTCTGCGAGCCGGGCGGCCGTGGCGGAACCGAATTCGGCGACGCGCGGAGCCCGGGTGATCCCCTGCGGCTCCTCCCGGGCGGCAGTGACCGGCAGCGGCAGACGGCAGCGCAGGTCAGGCGGTACGGCGGGCCTGGCCGAGGGGCCGTCCCGCGGTCAGCAGCCCGAGTTCGGCGGCCCGCGCACCGGCCTGGAAGCGGGAGTTCGCACCGAGCATCTCCATGAGCTCGGCGACGTACCGGCGATAGGTGCGGACCGAGACCGACATGTCCCGGGCGGCCACCTCGTCCGTCAGCCCGGCGTTCAGCCGGTCGAGGATGCGCCAGACGAAGTCCGCCCTGGCCCAGCCCTCGAAGTCGAGCCGTTCCTCGACCGGGACGGCATGCCGCCAGATGCCGGCGAACAGGTTGTGCATGGTGTGGATCACCGAGTGGTCCCGGATCACCGCGGCCCGCCGGTTGCCGGACCCCGGGTTCGCGCAGGCGAGCACGACCTGGTGGTCGACCATGATCGCCTCCGTCCACGGCAGGTGGCAGATCCGGACCTCCAGCCGGCGGCCCGCGGCGAGCTGTTCCCGGACGAAGTCCCGGTCCGACGTCTCCGGCACGCACAGCAGCCGCACGGCGACGTCGTCCGGGCAGGCGTCGAGCATCTCGCCGAGCGCGCCGTAGATCGCCCCGGCCCTGGGGACGTCCGAGGCGAGCACCACGTGGAGGGTCTGCCTCGTGCGCCCGATCAACCGGGCTGCCACCGAGGACAGTTCGGCCTCGTCCGGTGGCAGGACGGTGACGACGGCGGACCGGGAGAGGACGTCGCGGTGTCTCACCACGGTGTCCTCGATCAACGCTTGGACCTCCAGCAGCACATTCTCGATCTCGTCCCCGAGCGGGCGGCGCGCCGCCCACGCTGGTGCACCCGACAGTTCCCTCATGACTACCCCCGTGACACGCGACTTCGGCAACCGTCATGGAACAGCGCGGCGCGCCGCTGTCCTACGGCGCTGTCCGCAAGCTGCGCGCCCGGCCGACCGCGAGCCCGGCGCGGCCCCCGATCGACGACGGTCCGTGCCCGCGCCCTTACCGGTGGGTGACCGAACTGCCCTCCCGGGAAGCCTGGTTGGCCGATTCCGGCCATGGCAGATAGCGGTCAGCCCCCGGTGTCCGGAGCCCCTGGCTGCCGGCCGGTGGCGCAGCGCGATCCGGTGGGCGTCCGCCGATCCGGCTGCCCCACTCGCGTCAGCGCGCGCCGGCCGCCGGCGCCGCCTCCTCCGCCACGGTCCAGCCGTCCGCGTCCAGCAGCCGGGAGAGCGCCGGCGCGGACGCCTGCCGCACGAGCAGCTCGACCAGCCCGCGGGGGCGGTCCATCGAGTGCTCGATCCGGACGTCCTCGATGTTCACCCCGATCTCCCCGACCGCGGTGAACAGCCGTGCCAGCGCTCCGGGTTGGTCCGGGACCAGCACCGGGACGGCGGCCAGGTCGGTGAGCGGGGTGCCCGACTTGTGGGCGACCCGGGCCCGCCCCCGGTTGCCGTGGCGCAGGACGTCGTCCAGGGTGGCCGCGGCGTGCTTGCGCCGTGCGGTGTCGGTGTCGGCCAGGCCCCGCAGCGCGGAGATGGTCCGGCCGAGGTCGGCGGCGTACTCGTCCAGGACGTCCGCGACGGCGGCGGCGTTGGCGTCCAGGATCTCGCCCCACAGGCCCGGGTCCCCGGCCGCGATGCGGTTGACGTCCCGCACCCCGGGCCCCGCGACCCGGATGCTGGACTCCCCCGCGTCCGCCAGGCGGGCCGCCATCAGGGCCGAGACCAGGTGCGGGGCGTGCGAGATCAGCGCGACGGCGCGGTCGTGCGCCGCGACGTCCATCACCACGGGGGTGCCGCCGCACAACGAGGCGAGTTCGAGGGCGCGGTTGAGCGTCTCCTGGCAGGTGTCCCGGGACGGCGTGAGCACCCACGGCCGCCCCTCGAACAGGTCGGCCCGGCCGGCCAGCGGCCCGGAGCGCTCGGTGCCGGCCATCGGATGCCCACCGATGTAGCCGACCGGGTCCGCCCCCGCGCGCTCGATCTCGTCGTGCGGCCGGCCTTTCACGCTGGCCACGTCCGTGTAGGAGCGGGCCAGGCCGGCGCGCTGCACCCGGGCCAGGACGGTGCCGATGTGCGCGGGCGGCACGGCGAGGACGGCGAGGTCCACCGGCGTCTCCGGGGCCGCCAACGAGCCCGCGCCCATGGCCTCCGCGGTCCGCACGGCCGTCCGGTCCACGTCGTCCAGGTGCACCGCCACTCCGTGCCGGCTCAGCGCCAGGCCGACCGAGGTCCCGATCGCCCCGGTTCCGATGACGACGGCGCTTCTCATCGGCCGGGCCCGGCGATGCCGCCCGCGGCGTCCGCGCGCCGCGCTGCCGTGAGTTCGACGTGGTCTGCGTGCATGGTGGTTTCCCCTCCGACAGTGCTGGGGTCGGTCTCGGTCGCACCGGTGCGCGGCACCCGGGCCACCGGCCGGCCGCCACTTCGGGCGACGCCGCCCCGGCCTTGCGCGCGGTGGCCGACTCGGCGGCCTTGCGACGGCGGTGGTAGTGCACGGTCAGGATGCCGAGCAGTGGCCCCCAGGCTCGGCGCCGAGCATCTGCTGCAGGCATTCGAGCTGATGGCTGATCGCCGGCTGCGAATATCCCGGTTCCTTCGCCGCGTGGTCCATGCGCCCGATCTCCGCCACGGATACGAAGGCGCGGAATTCCCTTTCGGGCAAGGCGGCCCCCCTGTCCTTGCCGCGGCGCAGCCGACGGTCGGCGGCCAAGCAACGGATCCCGGTGATTTCCACTCCATGACAGCTCATCCGAAGTAGCTCGGCAATGGCCGTTACAGGAAGCTGCAAACCCCGCCGGGCCACGCCCGGCCGGGGCGTTCCGCCGTCGACCGGCGGATCGCCGCGCACAACACCCGGAGCCAGGAGGATGCCACCCACCCCAAGTCCGGCACCGGCAGCCGGCAACGCGACGCCCTCTCCCCGACGAGCCCGACCCGCCATCCTCCGAGGCCGCCACCGCGTCGCCGGTCACGCTGTCCACGCCGGGGGCGCCCGTTCTACCGGCTCGGGACGGTCCCGCGCGAGGAAGCCCACGGCATGGGTGACAGCGGCGCAGGGCTGCGGGAGGGGCGGAGGTTCACCCCGACGATGGCGCTGCGCCCGGGCGAGCAGGTCCAGGTCGACAGCACCCGCCTGGACGTGCCGGCCCTGTTCGAGGACGGCAGCCCGGGCCGGCCGGAGCCGACCGTCGCCGTGCGGGTCCTCTTTCTTCCCGGGGTGGCGGGTCGGGTCACGCGGGAGAGAGCAGGACCGACGGGTCCAGCGCCGCCACCGGCCGGACGCCACCGACGCGCCGACCGCCGCCGGTCGCCGGCTCCCCCGCGAACCCCGTGAGCAGCCGTGGGTCGACTCCCGCGAGGGCCAGCGCGGCCGCCGCCACCGGAACGCGCGCCCGGTTCGCGCCGTCGGCGATCTTCACGGCGACGGCGCGGCCGTCCGGCAGTGCGGCGACGTGGACGCCTTCGAAGCCGTCCTTGGCGATCAGCCCAGGCACCGCGCGCATCAGCTGGGCCACGTCTCGTCCGGCGCCGGAGGCCATCTCCGGGTGGCCGCGCAGCGCGTCGGCCACCCGGCGCTCGGGCGTGCCCGACTGCCCTGCGGCGATGCGGGCGGCGGCGCGGGCGAGGCCGTGCAGGGAGACGGCGAACAGCGGGGTACCGCAGCCGTCGACGGTGACGTTGGCGGTGCGCTGGCCGGTGAGTTCCTCGACGACGTCGGCGATCATCCGCTGGAGCGGGTGGGCCGGGTCGAGGTAGTCCTCCAGCGGCCAGCCATTGAGCGTGCAGAGGTAGAGCATCGCGGCGTGCTTGCCGGAGCAGTTCTGGGCGAGCCGGGAGGGCGAGCGCCCCTCGCGGACCCAGGCGTCCCGGACGGCCGGGTCGTACGGCAGGTCCGGAACGTTGCGCAGGTCGTCCTCGGTGGCACCGGCCAGTTCCATGATCCGTCGGGTGCCCGCGAGGTGGCGCTCCTCGCCGGAATGGCTGCCCATCGCGAGCGAGAGCAGCTCGCCGTCGAGCGGCAGCCCGGCTCGCACCATGGCGACGGCCTGGAGGGGCTTGAGGGCCGATCGCGGGTAGCAGGCCGCCTCGGTGTCGCCGAGGCTGAACCGTGGTTCGCCGTCGGCGCCGAGAACGATGACGGAGCCGTAGTGGACGCCCTCGACCATGCCGCCCCGGGTGACGTGGGCCACGGGTGCGTGGCGGGGCTCGCGGATCGCGGGCGCGTCCGTGAGGGGACTGCTGAGCATGACTGCCTCGCTCGGTGGTGTGTTGTGGCTGCCGGCCTGCGGGCGACGGCCCCGGGGCGGTGTGCGGCGGTCCGTGGGGATCCCTGGGGCCGCCCCGGGTTCAGCTGTCGGCCCCGGCGGTGCGCGCGATGCGCCCGCGGATCGCGAACCAGCCGGTGACCAGCGCCGCAGCGATCAGCGGTACGCAGAGCACGGTGGTGCGTCCGGCGCCGCCGTCGGCGTACATGAGGACCAGGACGGAGGCGAGGAAGGCCAGCGTCACGAGTTCGGTCCAGGGTGAGCCGGGCAGGCGGTAGCCGGGGCGGGTCAGTTCGCCGGCCTTGGTCTTCCGCCAGAACAGGAGGTGGCAGAGCATGATCATGCCCCAGGTGGCGAGGATGCCGATGGCCGCGAGGTTGAGCACGATCTCGAACGCGTCGGCGGGTACCAGGAAGTTGAGGCCGACACCGAGGACGCACATGCCGCTGGTCAGCAGGATGCCGCCGTAGGGCACCTGGGTGCGGCTCATCCGGGCGGTGAAGCGCGGGGCCGATCCGTTGACGGCCATGGAGCGCAGGATGCGGCCGGTGGAGTAGAGGCCGGAGTTGAGCGAGGACATCGCCGCGGTGAGGACGACCAGGTTCATCACGCTGCCCGCCGCCGGGACACCGATGTGGGAGAGCACCGTCACGAACGGGCTCTGGCCGGAGGTGTACCTGTTCCACGGCATCAGCATCGACAGCAGCACGACCGAGCCGACGTAGAACAGGCCCACGCGCCACATGATCGAGTTGATCGCCTTCGGCATGATCTTCTCGGGGTTCTCGGTCTCCCCGGCCGTCACGCCGACCAGTTCGACGGAGGCGTAGGCGAAAACGACGCCCTGGATGATCAGCAGCATCGGAAGGATGCCGTTGGGAAAGATGCCGCCGTTGTCGGTGATCAGGGACGGGCCGGGTACGACGCCGTCGACCGGGTGCTGGGTGACGAGCAGGAAGATCGCGATGCCCATGAACACGACCAGGGCGCTGACCTTGACGATGGCGAACCAGAACTCCAGTTCGCCGAACATCCGCACCGAGATGAGGTTCACGGTGAGGACCACGGCCAGGGCTATGAGTGCGATCACCCATTGCGGGACGTCGGAGAACAGGTGCCAGTAGTGGGCGTACGTGGCGACGGCGGTGATGTCGGCGATGCCGGTGGTCGCCCAGTTGAGGAAGTACATCCAGCCGGCGGTGTACGCGCCCCTCTCCCCCATGAACTCCCGGGCGTACGACACGAAGGCGCCGGAGGACGGGCGGTACAGGACCAGCTCGCCGAGCGCTCGCACGACGAGAAACGCGAAGACGCCGCAGATGGCGTACGCGACGAACAGGGAGGGCCCGGCGTCGGCGAGCCGTCCGCCCGCGCCGAGGAACAGCCCGGTGCCGATGGCACCGCCGATGGCGATCATGTTGACGTGCCGGGCTTTCAGGGACTTGCTGTAGCCGGTGTCGCCGGCGTCGACGTGACGGGTCGTGGGGCGCTTCTCGTCTTTGAGGAACTGCTCGCTCACGCCTCGGCTCTGCCTTCTCTTGAGGTGTCCGCGCGCGGGGGGCGCACGATGTCGGTGAGGGTGGCCTCCACGCGGTGGAGGTGGTGGGACATCGCCTCGACGGCGTCGGGCTCGGAACCGTCGATCAGGGCCTCGACGATCGCCCGGTGCTCGCAGTTGGACTGCTCGCGCCGACCGCCGAGTTCGTTGAGGAGGGTCGACTGCCGCGCCAGTGCGTCACGGATCTCCTCGATCACCCGGCGGAACACCGGGTTGCCGGAGGCCTCGGCCACCGCCAGGTGGAACACGGTGTCCAGGGCGACCCACGCGGTGGTGTCGGTCTCCCGCTCCATCCGGTCGAGCAGGTGGGCCAGGTGGTCCAGGTCCTCCGGGGTCCGGCGCAGCGCCGCGTAGCCGGCGACCGGGATCTCGACGTGCCGGCGCACTTCCAGGAGGTCGCTGGCCGCGTAGTCGCCGAAGGTGGGGTCTTCGACCGTGTTCGCCACGACGAAGGTGCCCTTGCCGGTCTTCGAGACCGTCAGGCCCATGGCCTGCAGGGCCCGGAGCGCCTCCCGCAGCACGGGCCGGCTGACCTCCAGGTTCCGGCACAGTTCTGCTTCCGAGGGGAGCTTGTCCCCCACGGCGTACTGACCGCGCTCGATGGCGCTGCGCAGGTGGCCGAACACCGCTTCCATCGCGCTGACGCGCCGCGGGATCGAACCGCCTGTCTGGCTGTCTGACAGGTTCACGGGGTGATCCTGGGGGTTGGAGCACAGCGGTGTCAAGACACCGGGGTCGGTGGAGTGACCTCCGGTGTGCTCCGCCGGATGCGCAGCTCGCGCTCGGCGACGGGGCCCGGCGCGGGGTTCGGAGCCGCCCTGGCGGCGGCCACCAGGGCGTGCACCACGGCCGAGTCGAAAGCCATCTCGGGGTGCCACTGCACGCCGACCGCGAAGCGGTGCCGGGTGCTCTCGATCGCCTCGATGGTGCCGTCCGCCGTGCGGGCGCCCACGATCAAGCCGGCCCCGAGGGACTCCACCGCCTGATGGTGGTGCGTGGCGACCTGGCGGGTCCCCGGCAGGAGTGCGCCGATCCGTGTTCCCGGCACCGTGGTGACGGCATGAGGGGAGAAGTGGCCCCCGTGCAGGTTGTGCCCGTGGTGACCCACCGTTTCGGGGAGGTGCTGGATCAGGGTGCCACCGGCATGCACGTTCATCAGTTGCATTCCGCGGCACACTCCGAGCACCGGCATGTCACGCGCGAGACCCTCGGTCAGCACGGCCCACTCCCACCGGTCGCGCTCGCGGACCGGCGGTCCCGTGCACGGATGCGGCCGCGCCCCGTACAGCGTGGGATCCACGTCTTCTCCGCCGGTCAGGACGATCGCGTCCAGACGCGCGACGACATCGGGCGCGGCCTCCGGCGCGTCCGGCGGCAGCAGGACCGCACGGCCGCCCGCCGCCTGGAGACAGCTGACATACGCCGCGGGCAGCAGCGCGGCGGGCAGCTCCCACTCCCCCCACTGAGCGTCGGCGAGGTAGGTGGTCAGTCCGATGAGTGGCTTGGGCATACCACTTCCTTTTCAGGGGCGAAGGAGTCGATCGTCGAGGGCCGTCTCCTCCGCGGCCCACCCGCCCGACTGACGGGTGGGCAGGCGGGCTGCGGAAGAGGGGGTGCACGGCCCCGCGGGCGCACGAACGCGCCCGACGAGGGATGGGGTGGGTCGCGGACCCGGGGGGCGGAGGCTTGCGCATCCGGGCCGCGAGCAAGAATCCTGCTGCCGTTCATGCTTAAGCGCAAGAAAAGACATCTTCGCGACAGATAAGTGAGCCTTAACTCCGTGCAGAGACTCGACCCCCGCTTGCTCGCCACCCTCGAATCCGTGGTCCGCCACCGCTCCTTCAACGCCGCCGCACGCGAGCTGGGCTACAGCGCGCCCGCCGTCTCGCAACAGATCGCCGAACTCGAACGCCGCGCCGGCCTCATCCTGATCGAGCGCCGCCCCGTACGCGCCACCCCGGCCGGCATGGTCCTCCTCGACGCCGAACAGCGCGTCCGAAGCGCATTGGCGGCGGCGTCCGTGGAACTCGACGCCATGCGTGCGGGCACGGCCGGACGGATCAGGCTCGGCGCCTTCGCCTCCGCCGCCGCCGGCATCGTCCCGCAGGCGCTGGCAGAGCTTCACGTGACCTATCCGGATGTACAGGTCAGTCTCTCCCAAGTGGAGCCCGAAGCCGGCTACAGCCGGCTCAAGCGGGGCGACATGGACCTGGCCCTCAGTTACGACTACGACTTCATCCCGATGCCACCGCCCCGGGGGCTGCGCCGAACGCTGGTCGCGCGGGACCCGGTCGTGGCGGTGGTCCCGGCCGACCACCCCCTCGCCCACCGGGACGTCATCCGCCTGGCCGGCCTCGCGTCCGAGACCTGGATAGCGGCTCCGGAGGCCGCGTTGCGCCTGGAACTGCTCGCTCAGATGGCCAAGACGCCGGGCTTCCAGGCCCGCCTGGAATACGACGGCGACGACTTCAACACCGTGCTCGGCTTCGTGGCCGCCGGCCTGTGCGTCGCCGTCATGCCGCGACTGGCCCTCCCCCCGGGTAGCACCCAGGTCGTGGCACGCCCCCTCGCCGACCCGGAGCTGACGCGCTTCATCTACACCGTCCGCATCGACACCCGGCACGCCCCACGCGCCCTCCTGGGCCTGGAACGCATGCTCGCCGCGCAGGCACTGTCCGCCCTCTCATGAGGCGGGGCAACGCCGCGACGAGTTCGGACCCGAACGTCGCCGGCCCGCCTGCGGGCCGGTCCTCCGGTCAGCCTCTCACCCCTCAGGCCGGACACTCCGGTCGGCGGTGAGCCGCTCCCGCCACTCGGCCACGGCGACGGGGGGCATCGCCGCGAGGCGGGCGATCACCTCGTCGTCCCGCCCGTCGGTCCAGCTGAGGACCCGGGTCAGGACGGTGTTCCGGACCAGGCGGACCTCCTTGAGCAACTCCTCCAGGCGCTTCAGCTCCTCCCCGGTGGCGGCAAGCGTGTCGTCGACCGCCGCCCTTTCCTCGGCCCGCTGTTGCCGCAGGTAGGCCGTCAGGCCGGTGAGGACCACGCCGTCGTCGGCCGCAGCGCCGCGGAACGTCTCGGCGAGGTGGTCCAACACGCAGTCAGTGGCGTCGGCGAGACTCGCTCCCACCACCTTCGCGCCCTCCCAACTGCTCCGTCCGGCATCGCTGGTCCGCAGCCAGAGCCCGGCTTCGACCGGGGCACGATCGCCGCAAGCGGCCGCGCGGTAGGCGTACAGAGCCGCACGGTGGCCGTAGAAGGTGTAGCCCTCCTCGATCCGGACGCCCGCCGGAGTGCACATCCGTCCCGGAACGCCGCCGTAACCGGAATCGGGTTCGTAAGCGGCGTAGGCGTCCAGCTCGGCGTCGGTGGCCGTCGCCCAGGCCGAATCGCACAGCTCCGGATTCCGGGCGATGAAGTCCGCCACTTCGACCCGGCATCCGGGAACCGGGCTCATGCGGGGCTCGGACCAGGCCACCGTGCCCGTCGCATCGAGCGTGTAGAGGCAGGCCTGTTCGATATCGCTCCAGGCCGTGGCAGCCTCGGCGGACCACTCCAGATCCCCGGCCGGGCCCACACGGTGCAGCGAGCCGATCACCCGCTGGACCATGGGCAGGATCCGTCCGACCAGCGTGTGGAGCTCCTCGGCGCTGAAGAAGCGCCAGGTGTCGGCGCCCTGCTCGTCGACCGTGCGGTGGGTGAGCGGGAGCGCGAACACGGCCGGGGAAGGCAGAGCGCCATCGCCGGCCGCGGCCCGGCAGTGCCCCGGAAGCCAGGGGGCGGCGTCCTCGTCCTGGGTTCGCCAGTCGGTGTCCCCGAACCAGACGGCACCGGTGGCGGCGTCGACGGCGAGCCACTGCTGGTAGCCGTTACCCGGCCCGAACCGTTCCCGGTGGTGATCGGCCTGCCGGTCGTGCCACACGTATTCCGCTGGGGGCGGATTGAGTTGGACGGCGACGAAACCGTCCTGCGGGGTGTACCCGACAACGACATGTGCCGTCGGTTTGCTGTTCTCGGTCCCGGACATGCGGCTCCCTCCGTGCCGGACCGTGGCGGATCCGCCACTGTGCGACACCGAGCCTGCCCTGTGGGAGCCGTTACGATCAAATCCGATCACTTGTGGACTTGTCGCCCCATGAAAGTCCACACACGTGCGGACGCGACGGGGCTGACCACACGCGATCGCGGAGCGCTGCCGGACTGGTGAACAGGTCGCATCGGCGGCCGGACCACCGCTTCAGGCGGCCGCCAGGTCTGCGCGGCCGAACAGCAGAGCGTAGCCGCGGGGCAGGTGGGCGAGAAGGCGGTCGGTGAGGTCGTCGTCGGTGAGGGTGGTGAGGGCGGCCAGGACGGAGGAGGCGTCCCAGCGGGCGGCGGAGAGGCTGGTGCCCAGGGTGTGGGCGAGGGTGTCGACGAAGGCGGGGGCCGTGACGGGACGCGGCAGGGGGATCTGGGCGGCGAAGACGGCGCGGGCCCGTTCGGGCAGGACTGCGGCGAGGTCGCAGCGTTCGTCGCCGGTGAGCTGGGAGCCGAGGAGGGCCAGGACGGCGTCAAGGACTCGTTCGGCTTCCTCGTCGGCGGCGTAGCGCCCGAGGCTTCGGACCTGCTGGAGGAGGTGGCGGTAGCGGGTCATGACCGTGGGGCCTTCCAGAGGCTGGCCGCCGGCGGGCCGGTGGCGGTGTGAGGGGGTGGTCAGGGTCGTGTCCCTGCGGCCCGTCGGCCGAACAGCAGGTCGTAGCCGGGCGGCAGCTGGAGCAGGATGCGCCCGGTGAGGTCGTCGCCCGCGGCCTCGGCCACCGTGGACAGGACGGCGCCGATGTCCCACAGGGCCGTGGCTTCGGTGGCGCCCTCGATCCAGGCCGCGGTCGCGCGCACGAACCGTTGCGGACTGAGCGGCTCGGCGGCCTGCAAGGGGTTGAGCAGGATCAGGGCCATGGTCTCCGGCAGGCGGGCGGCCAGTTCCGCGCGCACGTCGCCGACCAGGTGGGCGCCGAGCAGGGCCAGGACGACCCGGGCGGCTCGCTCGGCCTCCTGGGGGGTGTCGTACTCACCGCGCTCCCGGACCTCTTCCAGGAACGCCTCCCATCGAAGAGTCACCGCGGTTCTCCCTCCGTCCCAAGGTCCGGCACGACCGTGCCCGGTCGGGGCTCGACGGCCAGGCGCCGGTGCAAACCGGTGAGGTTGAGGAGCCGGACGACGCGGCGGCGGGTTCCGCGCAGGATCAGGCGTCTGCCGCTGCGGTCGGCCTGGTTGCGGGCCCGGACGAGGGCGCCCAGGCCCGCGCAGTCCATGAACGTCACCTCCGCCGGATCGAGGACCACCTCCTGGTGCGAGGCGAGCGCGGCGGCCGGAGCACGGTGAGCGGGCGGCCGGCGGCCGGGGGTGTTCCGGCCGCCCCTTGGATCGAGGGGGGAGAGACCAGGGGCGGCCGGAACGGCATCGGGGGTCGGTCAGGCCTGGATCTGCTTGCGGTCGCCGCCGTGGCTGATCGCGACCTTGCGGGGCTTGGCCTTCTCGGCGACCGGGATCTTCAGGGTCAGCACGCCGGCGTCGTAGTCGGCGGTGATCCCGGCGGGGTCGAGGGTGTCGGAGAGCATGACCTGGCGGGAGAACACGCCGAGCGGGCGCTCGGACAGCTCCCACTTCACGTCGTCGCCCTGGTGGCGGGGACGGCGTTCGGCCTTGACGGTCAGCATGTTCCGCTCGACGTCGATGTCGATCGCGTCCGGGTCCACCCCGGGCAGGTCGAAGCAGATCAGGTACTCGTCGCCCACCCGGCAGGCATCCAGTGGCATCGGGGCCGGCCGGGACCAGGTGCCGTTCGTACCCAGGAACTGCTGGGTCAGACGGTCCAGCTCGCGGAACGGGTCAGTGCGCATCAGCATCGCGAAACACCTCCACGGATCGATGGGAGCCAGTGCGCTTCACCTGACACCTTTGTAGCGCGTCATCCACCCGATGACAAGTCGGCGCGTCGCCTATAGAGTGACTTCATGAGTGAAAAGCCCCGCAGCCCCGCCGCTGGTCCTCCCCGGCCGGTCGAGCCCGCCTCGTTCCTGGCGGCCGCGGCGGCGCTGGCCGCCATCGACGACGCCGTCCGCACCGCCCAGAACCCCGCGTCCCGGCCCGCGGCCGCCCCCGACGAGCAGGAAGGCCCAGCGCAGGCCCTGGCCGCCCTGATGCTGCTGCGCGAGCTGCGCACTCAGCTCGCGGGCTGGGAAGCCGGCCTGGTGGAGAGCGCCCGCGAGGCCGGCGCCACCTGGGCCGACCTCGCCCAGCCCATGGGCGTGGCCAGCCGCCAGGCCGCCGAGAACCGCTACCTGCGCCTCAAGCCCGCCGGCGGCACGACACAGCCCGGTACCGGTGCGCAACGCGTCAAGGCCGTCCGAGACCGGCGGGCCGCCGACCGGACGGTCACCGCCTGGGCCCGCGACAACGCCGCCGAGCTGCGGGTCCTCGCCGCCCAGATCACCATGACCGCACTCGCCCCAGGCGCCCGCCCCGCCCAGGCCGCCCTGACCGCCGCGCTCGGCGCCACCGACCCCGCGGACCTCATAGAGCCCCTCGCCGCCATCCGCCCCCACCTCGGCACTGGCCAGGGCGACCTCGCCACCCGCCTCGACGCCCTCACCCACCACACCGACCAGCTCCGCGATGACAGCGACCGACGCCGCGCCTGATCCTGTCGCCGCCGCCGAAAGGCGCTGGCAGGACCTCCTGGACCGGATCCACGACCTCGAAGAACGAGTAGCCGCCACCACGAGCACCGTCACCACCGCCCTCGACCACCACCTCGCCCGGCTCGACGCCCTGCGCCACCAGCTCGCCCGCCCCGACTGGCTGTCGGCCGTCCCCGATCCGGGCAGCCCCCGGGCCACACCGGCGAACAATCGGTCGACCTGACGGGGCCGGGAGCCACCGCGACCACCGGGCCGTCAGGCCCGGCGCCCGCGTCCCACCGGCGCGGCCGGGGACCGGTCGGTGGTCGGTGTTCGGGTAGTCCCGGATCAGGCCGGCGACGGGGTCGGGACGGCATGGCCGGGCATTCGCACGTACCGGGCGGTTCATCGCAGCCGCAGGTGCTCGACCGGCAGCGGCCACGCCTCCACCCGCCCCCGTAGTCGGCGATCACCAGCACGTCCGGCCCGGCCCAGGCGAGCGCCGTGACCGGCTCGGGCAGCTCGCGCTCGAAGGCCGGGCGCAGCAGGGCGCCGGCCCGTCCGGCGTCGGCCCGCCACAGTGCGGCAGCCGGGACCGGGAGATGCCGGCTGCGCGGAGTCCACTCGCCGTGCCCCACACAGCGCGCGCAGCCGGCCTCAGGGCCGAGCGTGGAAGAGCTCGCGAGCCTTCGGCCGCCGGCACCGAACCCCCGGTGTCGCTCGGCCCTCCGAACCCTCGTCCGGCCCCGGCTTCCCAGCCAACCAGAGGCATCGGCCCGACGTTACGGCGTTGCCGAGAGCTTGCTCAGCGTTTGACAGGCACTTGACCTGCCGGCCGCGTGCCGATGCGGACGACCGATCATGTCGGAGAGTGCAGTTCAGGCCATGGTCGGGGCCCATGGCCGGCGAGACCGCCGTCGAAGCCCGGCCGCATCGGGTCACGGAGCCCACCGGCCGCACCCGCCGGCAGGTCAGGCTCCCTCCTTGTCGCGTCTCGTGTGGCGGCCATGGTCGGAAGGGGCCTGCGGCGCGCGTCGTGGAGGTCGCGGGCCGGCAGTCCGGTTCTCCTCAGCTGTGGTCGCGGCGGAGTTGTTCGTTGATGCGCAGGGCCTCTTCGAGTTGGTCTTCGAGGATGATGATGCGGCAGGCGGCGTCGAGCGGGGTGCCCTGGTCGACGATTTCGCGGGCGCGGGCGGCGATGCGCAGTTGGTAGCGGGAGTAGCGGCGGTGGCCGCCGGCCGATCGCTGAGGGGTGATGAGTTTGGCCTCGTCGAGGCTGCGCAGGAAGCCCGGCGTGGTGCCCAGGATCTCTGCGGCCCGGCCCATGGTGTAGGCGGGGTAGTCGTCGTCGTCGAACTTGGTCTCTGCGCTCATGTGGTCCGCCGTGTCGTGGTCGGTGGCGAGGGTGGCCTGTTCCACCAACACCTTCTTTCTCGGGAAACGGGTCGAGGGCCCCGGCGCTGTTGTGCGCCGGGGCCCAGGGATATGCGGATTCACTGCACCATCTACTGCACTACTGCTGCCGGCTGATTCGCCGGCCTGCGGTGTCCGCCCTGCCCGGGTGAGGGGCAGGATGCGGGGATCGCGTATGCGTGACCGAGGACCACCTCTTCCATGACGTTCCATGACGATGGCTACTGCGGTGACCGCCCAGCTGGTACTGCGTGCCGTGGCGGGCGATCCGACGGGGTGAACCCTTCCCTTCTCCTCCGGTGTGCATCGTGCGTACTGCGGTACTGCGAACTGCTGGCAACACCCGTCTTGCCGGTACTGCGTGGTGCGAACTTCAGGTACTGCCGATAGTGCGAACTGCCGGGGTGTTGCCGGTGCTGCAATCCTGCGCGTGCGCGACCGCCACCGCCCCGAGCCCCACGCACAACCGGGCCCGCGACGCCTGACAGGTCACCCGCCTTCCGCCAGGACCCCTTGCTATGAGCGAGTCCCGCGTACTGACGACCTGCACGCCTCCTGCATCACTTCTGGTACTGCCGACTGCGGTACTGCCCAGGCAGTTCGTGTCTGCCTGCCCTGCGGTCCTGCTCTTCCAACACGAGGAACATTACACAGACCGCCGGGCAATGTCTACTTTCGCCAGCACAGGTTTCCGCATGCGGGCGCAGGGCTTTATTGCGGTGGCCCCGGCCGGCCGGTGCTGGCGGCATCGCCGGCGCCGGGGTGCGGGGTGAGGGCGTCACGCAGGGCGTAGAGGTCGGCGACGGTCGCCTGCTCGGCCAGGCGCGCGAGGAGCCGGCGCAGGACTCTGTCGTCGCCGTCGCGGACCGCCTCCACGATTCCGGTGAGCACGGAGGTGTCGGTGATCGGGGCGGGCTGCTGCATCTCCACTCTCCTTCGCGCCCCGGCGGGGGCGGTGCGTGTCCGCGTCTGCGCTCTGCGGCGCGCTGGTCGGGGCGGGAGACTACCGGCTGGGCGGTGGCCCGGACCTGCGAGGGTGCCGCTGCGGCGGTGAGGACCACGGCCGCCTCTCCGCGATCCGGCGGGCTGCGGCCGAACCGCGCCCGGTATCTCTCCCGGCCATCCCATATTTTTCCATGCCGTGATCACAGCTAGTGGAATTGCCGCGTCGCGTCCGGCGGCGTCGCGGGTCGGGTGTCCGTGCGGGTGGCTTGCGGCGGGCACTATCCTCTGGTTCATGTCGAACCCTGATGGGCTGCTCGTCGACATCGCCGCAATGGTGGAGTCCGAGCGCAGCAACCAGATGCCTTTGACCGTGGTCGTCCCGGGGGCGGTCATCACCGGCCGCCTGGCGCCGGAGAGCCTGTGGCACGAGCGGGTGGCCGAAGTCCTCGCCGCCTCCGAGCACTTGAAGCCCTTCGCCGCGCTGTTCTCGGCGCCCACCACCGGCGACGACGTGGCACTGACCATCGCGCGGCCGACGCATCTGCATCTGCATGTCGCCCGCATCCTGCAGGGCAGCTACGGTCTGCCCCACACCGGGGGCATGTACCGGATCGCCATTGCCGACATCAGCAGCTGGACGGTGGGGGACCTCAGCTACTCCGACCAGTGACGCCCCGTCCTGGACGGGTTCGCCGGCGCTGCGCCACCGCAGTCATGATCGATCCCACCGTCGAGGGCCGCACCGCTGGGGCGTGACTGCCGGAAGTGTCCGGAGTGTCGTGGTGGGTGGGTGTCGTTGCCGCGCCGTTCGATCAGGAAGAGGGTCGCGTCGTCGCTGGTGAACCCGCCGTGGCCCGGTCCATGAACGGCAGCTGTTCGTAGTCCTGCAGCAGGATCGACAGGTCACGGCCGTCGGCCCTGGCCGCCTCCTGCGCGATCACCGGGGCGATCAGCTGCGGCGGCATCCCGTGAGCGCGGTCCAGCGGCACCCCGAGCAGCCACTCGCCGAACCCCCTCGACCGGTCCGATCCGCCCGGGTCGGGCCGCGGCCCCCCTGCCGTCACAGCCCCACCGGCCATGGGCGGATCCGCTGAAGGACCCGCTCACGCGATCTGGACGCATGGGCTCCCGATGGGACCGTCAATCCTCACAACATGATGCGGCCGGCCGGCCCGAGGAGCCCATTGCGCCATCGGCGGCATGTCACCCGCGGAAGGGCTGCAGCCGGGGCGGAACTCGCGGGCGGCCTCCGGCGCGAAACGCCGCCGGCGGGCTGTCTCCGGGTGGTCAGCACTGGTGCGAAGCGCCACCAGCCGCTGTAAGATGTCATCCATTCGACGACAAACGCACAGTCAGCGAAAGAGTGACGACATGGATGTGCGGGACACCGGCGCAGCCGAGGTGGGGCCGGCCTCATTCCCGGCCGCCTCCGCCGAGCGCCGCTGGCCTGCGCGAGGCGCCGGTCCCGGCGTGCCGGGCGCGAGGCGGCGCTCCGGCGTGCGGAGCCCAGCCCGTATCTCTCGGACCGTGACGGCCGTGCCGTCCCTGACCCCAGCCGACTCCCATGACTCCAGCCGACCTGCAGCAGCTGCTCATCGTGCGTGCCCAGGGCATACCGGGCATCACCGGTGCCGGTAGGCGCGACGACGACAGCCCCTACGGACTGACCGTGACCCTCGAAGGCGGCGGACAGGTGTGGTGGTCCATCACCGGCGCCAACGGCCCGCCCCCACCGACTGCGGCGGCGAGAGCATCGAGATGCCGGACCTGACAGGCCCGCCGGTTCCGGTGGCTCTCGTCGAGCAGGCCCTGATCGCCGCGGCCACCGCCGCCGAGGCCGACGACCCGGCCGGCGCAGTCGTGCGGGTCGACCGGTACAGCACCCATCCCAACCCGCCCGCGGTCCGCTACGGCGCGACGCTGGAGTGCCGCGACGGCTGGAAGCTCTTCCTGTCCTGCTACGGAACCGTCCGCCCCGGAGGCACGACGCCTGATCAGCCCTACCAGCCCCTCAGCCACATCTGACCACCCCGGGCCGGCCACGCGGCCGGCCCGGGCACGACCGGATCGACCCGAGCAGGACCCCTTTCCACTTCTTGAAGGAGACGCCTTCCGTGGCCAGTTCGACCCAGACGCTGGAGTTCCAGGCGGAGACCCGCCAGTTGCTGCAGCTGGTGATCCACTCGATCTACTCGAACAAGGACATCTTCCTGCGCGAGCTGATCTCCAACGCTTCCGACGCCCTCGACAAGCTCCGTCTGGAGTCCCTCACCGACTCCGGCCTGGACGCCGACACCTCCGACCTGCACATCGTGCTGGACGTCGACCGGCAGGCCCGCACCCTGACGGTGCGGGACAACGGCATCGGCATGACCCGCGAGGACGTCGTCGACCTGATCGGTACCATCGCCAAGTCCGGCACCGCGAGCCTGCTGGCCAAGATCAAGGAGGCCCAGGACGCGGCCGCCGCACAGCACTTGATCGGGCAGTTCGGCGTCGGCTTCTACTCGGCGTTCATGGTCGCCGACAAGGTCACCCTGCGCACCCGCCGGGCGGGCACCGAGCAGGGCACCGTGTGGGAGTCCGACGGTGAGGGCACCTACACCATCGCGGAGGCCGACGATGTGCCGGTGGGCACCTCGGTGACGCTGCACCTCAAACCCGCGGACGGCGAGGACGGGCTGGGCGACTACCTGGCCGCATGGAAGATCCGTCAGATTGTCAAGCAGTACTCGGACTTCATCCGCTGGCCCATCCGCATGGCCACCGAACCCGTAGGCACCGTCGGCGACACCGAGGCTGCCGTCGAGGAGGACGGCGAATCCGCCGCCGAGGACTCCGCGCCGCGCGAGTTGGAGACGCTGAACTCGATGAAGGCGCTGTGGGCCCGCCCGCGCAGCGAGGTGACCGAGGCCGAGTACAACGAGTTCTACCAGCAGATCAGCCACGACTGGCAGGCCCCGGCCGAGACGATCCACATGCGGGCCGAGGGCACCTTCGAGTACGAGGCGCTGCTGTTCGTCCCCGCCCACGCCTCGTTCGACCTGTTCTCCCGCGACACCAAGCGGGGTGTGCAGCTGTACGTCAAGCGCGTGTTCATCATGGACGACTGCGACGCGCTCATGCCGAACTACCTGCGGTTCGTCAAGGGCGTCGTCGACGCCCACGACCTCTCCCTCAACGTCTCCCGCGAGATCCTGCAGCACGACCGCCAGATCACCGCCGTGCGCCGGCGCCTCGTCAAGAAGGTCCTCGGCGCGCTCAAGGACATGCAGACCAAGCGCAGCGAGACCTACACGAAGGTGTGGGAGCAGTTCGGCCGGGTCCTCAAGGAGGGCCTGGTCGAGGACCGTGACAACACCGACGCGCTGCTGGAGCTGGTCGGCGCCGCCTCCACCCACGATACGGAGAAGCCGACCACGCTGCGCGAGTACGTCGCGCGGATGAAGGACGGCCAGGACACCATCTACTACCTGACCGGCGAGAACCGGGCGATGGTGGAGAACTCCCCGCACATGGAGGCCTTCACCGCCAAGGGCTACGAGGTCCTGATCCTCACCGACCCCGTCGACGAGATCTGGACCGACCAGATCCCCGCCTTCGACGGCCACCGCTTCCAGTCCATCGCCAAGGGCCAGGTCGACCTCGACGAGGCCGACGGCGACGGCAGCGACGAATCGAAGGCCGAAAAGGACCAGCGCGAACAGGACTTCGCCGCCCTCCTCGCCTGGCTCCAGAACACCCTGTCCGACCACGTCAAGCACGTCCGGCTCTCCACCCGCCTGACCACCTCCGCGGCGTGCCTGGTCGGCGACGCCCAGGACCTGACCCCCACCCTGGAGAAGATGTACCGGGCCATGGGCCAGGAACTCCCCGCCGTCAAGCGGATCCTGGAGCTCAACCCCACCCATCCCCTCATCACCGCCCTGCGCCGGGCGCACGAGACGAACGCCGACGACCCGGCGCTCGCCGACACCGCCGAACTCGTCCACGGCAGCGCCCTGCTCGCCGAAGGCGGCGACCTGCCGGACCCGGCCCGCTTCACCCGCCTCCTGACCGACCGCCTCACCCACACGCTGTAACCCCACCGGGGTGCGGCCCGCGACGCGCCTATCCGGCACGGCCGGCCGCACCCCGTACCGCTCGACGTCCAGAAACCGGCCCGTCTGCCGGGCCCCGGGGAACGCCCCGGTACTGGGGCGGCGCACCTGCCCGCTGACCCGGCCTGCCCGCCGACCTCACCCGCCAGACCGCCCAGCTCCGCGATGACAGCGACCAACGACGCGCCTGACCCCCACCCCACCGGCCCAGACCGGTGGCAGCCCATCGTCCAGCGGCCGGCGGACCTCGAAACCCGGATCCGCACCCTGGGCATCGAGACCACCGCCACCCTGGACACCTACCTGGCCCGACTCGATGCGCTGCGCCACCAACCGGCCCACCCCGCGAGCGCATCCGTCCCGGCCTCTCCGGCGCCTTCTTCCGCGCCGGAGGCCGATGGTTGAAGGTCATTCGGATGATCACCGAGCCGGCACTGCACTCGACTCCGAAGAACGTCGGTGCCTGGAGGGCGCCGGCCTTGTGGAACCTCGGCGCCTCTTCGGAGACGGGCGGTCGACCGGCCCAAGGAAGGGCAGGCTCCGGCTACGAGTGCTGCGGGTTGCGCATCTTCGTCAGCAGCGCCAGCAGGGTGTCCTGTTCCCGCGCGTCAAGGCCGGCGAACAGTCTGGAGGCGTGCAGCCGGGACCGGAGTGCCTCCCACAGTTCGTGGCCCTGTTCGGTGAAGGCCAGGGTGCGCTTGCGGCCGTCGGAGGGGTGGGGCCGCCGGGCGACGAGTCCCATGCTCTGGAGCTTGTCGGCGGCGAGGCTGACCGTGGAGGGGTCGCAGTTCAGGCGAGCCGCCACATCCCGCATGGTCGGCGGCTCGGTTCCCGGGGCGAGCGCCCACAGCGTGCCGGCGACGGAGGCCGGGACCCCGAACTCGCCGAGCACCTGGGCCACGATCGCGTCCGCGGCGTTCCCCACCTCCACGAGGACACGGACGATCTCGGCCTTCCGCTCGACATCCGCGGGGCTGGGCATCGGTGCCTTCGCGTCATGGCTTGCGGTCATGGACCTATGGTAGCCTCCCAATATCAATGAGAAACTCAATGATATTGAGGGATCAAATGGCCGATGCTCACAGCGGTGAGACGGTGCTCGTCACGGGCGGGACCGGCTACCTGGCCGGCTGGGTGATCGCGGGCCTGCTCCAGCGCGACTACCGGGTGCGCACCACCGTGCGCAGCCTCGACAAGGCCCAGCAGGTGCGCGACGCCGTGAGTGCGCAAGCGGGCCGGCAGGCAGCCGGGACCATCGAGTTCGCGGCCGCCGACCTCCTGGGCGACGACGGCTGGGACCGGGCGACCGCCGGCGCCGACTACGTGCTGCACACCGCCTCACCGATGCCCTTCGGTACGGGCACGGACCTCATCACCACCGCCCGCGAGGGCACCCGCCGCGTCCTGGGTGCCGCCGCCCGTGCCGGGGTCAGGCGTGCCGTGCTCACCTCGTCCGGCGTCACGGCCGACAGCGGCGCCCCGGACACACCCGCGACCGAGACGACCTGGACCGAACCGTCCGGCACCCCGCTCCGCGCGTACCCCGACTCCAAGATCCTTGCCGAGCGCGACGCGTGGGATCTCGCCGCCGCGACCGGGCTCGAACTGACCGCCGTCCTCCCGACGTTCATGCAGGGACCCGCCCTGGGCACAGCGAACAGGCCGGGCACGGTCGAGGTCATCCGCCGTCTGCTCGCCCGGGAGATCCCCGCCGTGCCGAACATCGGCTGGAACGTCGTCGACGTGCGCGACATCGCCGAACTCCACGTTCTCGCCATGACGAGCCCGGCCGCCGCAGGCGAGCGCTACCTGGGTTCGGGCGCCTTCCTGTGGTACCGGGACATCGCCCGCATCCTGCGCGAGAAGCTCCCGGACGAAGCCGCCAAGGTGCCCGTGCGCACCATGCCCGACCTCGTGGTCAAGTTGCTGGCGCGGCGCAACCCGCAGCTGGCGATGGTGCGGCACGAACTCGGCCGCACGAGGCTCGTCGACAGCAGCAAGGCACGTACCCAGCTCGGCTGGCAGCCCCGCCCCACCGAACAGACCATCATCGACACCGCCACCGCGCTCATCGCCACATCGCGGGAGGGGCGAGCAGCATGATGTTCCCACCGGTGCAGCGCACGTCCGTTCCCGTCTACTCACTGGCCGAGCGGGACCGGCGCTGGAATTTGGCGCGCGGCTTCATGGAGGCAGAGGGCCTCGACGCTCTGGTCGTCTTCGGTGAAGGAGACGCCGGACCGGCGCCCTTCGCCTTCGACAGCTGGTTCACCAATGATCGACCGGGCGTCCTTCTGGTCTTCCCTCGCGACCGGACACCGACGGCGCTCGTGCCGATCCCGACGTTTCTCTTCGACCATCGAGAAGCGGTGCACAGAGGCGACGAACTGTGGCTCGCCGCGAACGACCTGCGTCTGGGCCGGCAGTCCCCTCAGCTCGTCCAGACCCTGAAGGACCTGGGGCTCGGCAGCGGATCCATCGGGATCATGGGCCTTGACCCCTACCTGCCCGCTCATCCCGAAGGGCGAATTCCGTACCCGTTCTGGGGCGCCGTGCTGACTCGCTTGCCCGGCGCCGACTTCCGCGATGTCGGGCACGCGTTCGCCCGCCTCATGATGCCGCTGAGCGACGAAGAGATCGCCGTGGTGCGTCATGCCGCCCGCATCGGCGATGCGATGGCAGCGGCCATGGTGGCCACGGCCGCACCGGGCGTATCCGAAGCCGACGTGTACGCCGCGGCGATGGCCACCGCGTACCGGCACGGCGCCCTCGCGCCCCACATGCACTTCTGCTCGGGCCCGGCACCATCGGCATCCGGGCAGCCCACGTGGGGCTACCGGCCGCAAGCACCGCGCGTCCTGCGGGAAGGCGACCTCGTCGCCACGGAGATCTTCAGCACCTTCGGTGGCCGTCAAACCCAGCACCAGGCCGCCGTCGCCATCGGCGAGGTCCACCCGACGATCGAGCACGCCGCCCGGATCGCGAACGAGTGCTACGCCGCCGGCTTGGCGACGCTTCGCGCGGGCGCGACGTTCGGGGACGTCTCCGAAGCCATGCTGGCGCCCGCCGAGGCGGCCGGCGCCTGGTTCCGCGGCCCGCAGATCCACGGGCTGAACCCCTACGGCGCCTTCAGCCGCATCCCCGGGGGACCCATCCAGGCCGCCGGCGGCGACCGGTACCCGATAGCGGCGCCACGACCTGCGACCTTGGCCGACATGACCCTGGAGCCCGGCATGTCCTTCGCCTTCGAGCCGAGCTGCGGAATCGGCGACCACATGGTCACCATCGGCGGGACGGTTCTCGTCGGCGAGGACGAGCCGGTCGAACTCAGCCCACTCACGGCAAGACTGCTGCGGGCTGTATAGCGCCCTCCCGACACCGCACGTTCCGGCCGTCACCGTGCCTGGCCCTCGTACGGTGCTTGTGGGCTTGATCCACCCACCGGAGTTCATGAAACGGCATCGCCCGCGGCGTGCAGCGTCACCGTGACCAGCGCGCCGCCTTCGACCGCCGCGCCGATGGACACCGTCCCCTGGTGCGCGATCGCGATCTCCCTGACGATTGCCAGGCCGAGCCCGGTCGAGCCGCTGACCTGCTCGCGGCTGGCGTCGAGGCGGACGAACCGGTCGAAGACCCGGTCCCGGTCCTCGGCGGGGATGCCGGGGCCGTCGTCCGCGATGGTGATCCGGACCAGGCCGCTACCGGCGTGGTCGGCGGCGATGGGGGAGGCGGTGACGCGAACCGTCGTGCGTGCGTGGCGGACGGCGTTGTCGAGCACGTTGCGGAAGAGCCGCGACAGGTCTGCGGTGTCGCCGGTGACGGCCAGGTCCGGCGGCACCTCGACCGAGACGGAAACGGACGCTGATGCGGTGGTCTCCGTCACGTCGGCCAGCAGCGGTGCCAGCTCGACGCGTCCACGGCGTGCGGCGGCTTTGCCGGCGTCGGTCTTCGCGAGCAGCAGCAGGGCGCTGATCAGTTCCTCCAGGCGGGTGGCCTGCCTCACCGCGCGCCTGGCGATGTCGGGCCACGGTGCCCGGTCCGGGTGGGCGAGGCCGACTTCCAGGCCGGTGCGGATCGCCGTGAGGGGGCTGCGCAGCTCGTGGCTGGCGTCGGCGGTGAAGCGGCGCTGCCGGGCGGCGGAGTCCTCCAGGCGGGCGAGCATCGCGTTCATGGTCTGGGCGAGGTGGCCGATCTCGTCGTCGGTGCCGGGTTCGGGGACCCGCTGGGTGAGGTCGGCCGCCGAGAGGTCGGTGATGTCGGTGACCGCACGGCGGATCTGCTCGACGGGTCGCAGGGCCCGGCCGGCCACCAGCCAGACCGTGGCGCAGGCCAGCAGCAGCAGGGCCGGCAGTCCGATGATCAGCAGCCGCGCGAAGGTCTCGTTCACCTGGTCGAGGAGCGACGTGGGAGTCAGGGTGATCACGGACGCCGGTCGCCCGCCGACGGTGACGTGCTCGCCGTAGACGGTGACCTCGCCGGGGACGACGCCGTCGGCGGCCTTCTGGCGGACCGGGGAGGTGGCACCGGCCGGCAGGTCGTAGACGGCGGGCAGTCCGGCGAGGGTACGGGTGGCGGCGAGGACGCGGCCGTCGACGGTCAGTACCTGGGCCTCGGCGGCCGGGTCGAGGGCGGAGGCCGGGAGCGGGTTCGGGAAGGTGCCGTCGGCGGAGGCCGACTGCTGGATCTGGGTGGCGTAGGTGCGCACCTGGCTCTGCACCGTGCGTCGTGCCGAGTCGGCCTGGAGCAGGTACATGATGACGAGGCCCAAGGTGACGGCGGCGGTCAGCGCCAGGCCCGCCGCGATGGTCACCCGCGAGCGCACCGTCGCGGGCCGGAACCTCCTGATCGTCTCAGCCGTGGTCATGACCGCTCCCGGATGACGTAGCCCTGCCCGCGCACCGTCTCGACGACCGACCCGCCACCCGCGCCGGCAGTCGCGATCTTGCGCCGCAGCCGGTGCACCATGACTTCCACCGCCGTCGGGTCGCCGTCGAAGTGGACGTCCCAGCAGTGTTCCAGCAGCTCGGTCTTGGACACGACCCGTCCCGCCGCACGCAGCAGGTACTCCAGTACCGCGACCTCACGCGCCGTCAGATCCAGCGGCTCGCCGTCGCGTGTGACGGTGCGTGCGGCGGGGTCCAGCGCCAGGCCGGCGGCGGTGAGCACCGCCGGCCTGGCGCCGAGTGCGCGCCGGGTCAGGGAGCGCAGGTGGGCGAGGAGCACGGGGTAGGAGAACGGCTTGGGCAGGTAGTCGTCGGCGCCGCTGTCGAGGCCCTCGGCGTGATCGAGGTCCTCGTCCAGCGCGGTGAGCATCAGGATCGGGGTCCAGATCCCGCGTTCGCGCAGCGTGCGGCAGACCTGGTAGCCGTCCATCCCCGGCAGCATCACGTCCAGGACGATCACGTCGTGCGGGCTCTCGGTGGCCTTCCACAGCCCGTCCGTTCCGTTGCCCGCGACGTCCACCACGTAGCCCTCCGCCGCCAGGCCCCAGGCCAGGGCCTCGGCGACGTCCGGCTCGTCCTCGACCACCAGCACTCGCATCTATCCAGCGTCCCTTACGGTCGGCGCGGTCTGCACGGTGTGCGCGGGGTCGCGCCGCGTCGCGGGAATGCCGGAGCCTACTGCGGGCTTCAGGCGCAGGATACGGCGGGCCCGGTCCGGCAGCCACCAGTTCCAGTCCCCGAGCAGTGAGACCAGGGCGGGCAGCAGCAGCATCCGCACCACGATCGCGTCCAGCAGCACTCCGGAGGCCAGGCCGGCGGCGATCTCACGGACCGTCACGTCGTTGGCGGTGGAGAGCGAGGCGAGCGCGAAGAAGAGGATCACGGCGGCTGAGCTCACCAGGCGCCCGGTGCGGGAGACACCCTCGACGATGCCTTCACGGGTGGACCCGGTGCGGTCAAAGCCCTCGCGGACCCGGGCCAGGATGAAGACCTCGTAGTCCATCGAGACCCCGAACAGGAATCCGAAGATCAGGACCGGTGCGAAGGCGTCGATCGTGCCGTAGCTGCCGGCGCCCCACAGCGCCCTCATGCCGAGGCCGTGCTGGAACACCAGGACCAGGATGCCGTAGGTCGCGGCCACCGAGAGCATGTTCAGCAGTACCGCCTTCGCGGGCAGCAACAGCGAGCGCATCCCCCGGGCCAGCAGCAGGAACGTCACCAGCGCCACGATCCCGAACAGCAGCGGGAACGAGCCGTACGTGGCGTTCGTGGCGTCGATCCGCTGCGCGCCGTCGCCACCGGCCAGCGCACCGGGTGCCACCGAGCCGCCCGCCGCGCGGATGTCTGCCAGCGCGGTGCCGCTGTGCGAACTGCCGATCTCGGTCCGCGGGATCGCGACCACCAGCGCCGAGCCGTCGCCCGCCGACCAGCCGGGTCCGGCCGCCACGGCGGCGCCGCGCAGGCTGGACAGCGAGTCCAGCGAGGTGACCAGCGCCGGGGCGTCGGCGGCGTGCGGGACGTAGACCGGGACGGCGGTCAGCGTGCCGGACGGGAACCCGTCGGCCTCCAGCGCGTGCAGACCGTCGGTGTAGCTGCCGGCCGAGGCCATGGCGTGGGTGGTCGGCTGGGCGATGTCGATCGTGGTCGCGGTGCCGGCCAGCGCGCCGAGCAGGCCGAGGCCGACGACCGCCGCGAGCACCCGGTGCTTGATCACGCCGACCGACCAGGCCGTCCAGAACCGGCTGGCCGACGTGCGGCGCGACGCGCGGCGGGGCCAGTCGACCCGAGGCCCGACCTTGGACAGGATCGCGGGCAGCAGGGTCAGCGCGACGAGCGTCGCGGTGGACGGGATGAACAGCCCGGAGATCCCGATGCCGCGCACGACCGAGTTGGGGACCACGATCAGCGCGAACAGCCCGAGCGAGGCGACGACGCCGCTGAACCACACACTGTGCCCGGCCCGCTTCATCGCGGCGAGCACCGCCTCGTCGTTGGACCTCCCGGCTCTGCGCTCCTCGCGCCAGCGGGTGACCACCAGCAGCGAGTAGTCGATCGACAGGCCCAGCCCCAGCAGCGCGACGATGTACTGCACCGAGGGGTTGAGCGGCGAGGACGACGGCACGAGGTAGGTGAGGCCGTAGATGAGGGCCTGCATCGTCAGGACGCTGATGACAGCGGTGAGCAGCGGCAGCAGCGCCAGGAACGAGCCGAACACCCATGCCAGGACCAGCAGCGCGCCCGCGGCCCCGATCAGCAGCTCGGTCAGCACCGAGGAGTTGCCGCCGCCGGTGGTGTTCCCGGCTTCCAGGGCGTGGTAACTGGTGCCATGGACGGTCAGGCCTGGCACGGCCTGCCGCGCGGCGGCGGTCAGCTGGTCGACCTGCTCCGGGCCGATGTCGTCGTTCGGCTTCGGCGGGTAGGCGAGCACGATGGTGCTGGTCCGGTCCGTGCCGACCAGCGCGGCGTCACCGGTGTTCGCGTAGGAGACGACGCGCAGCTGCGGCGCGGCCTTGGCGAGCGTGGCGTCGATCCGGGTGAGGTCCTGCCCGACCTGCGGTGTGTCGACGGTCTGCCCGGCCGGGGTGTTGAGGATCAGCACGCCGGGGTCGGCGGCCGCGCCGCCGTAGTGCGCGGAGATCGCGGTGTTGGCGGTGAACGCGGGGCCGTTGACGTGGCTGCCGGGCTGCAGCCGGCCGGACAGCGAGGGCGCGAGCACCACGCCGACGACGGTCATGGCGAGCCACAGCAGTCCGACGGCCAGGCGGTGCCGGGTCACCCAGATTCCGAGTCGTTCCATCAGATCCTCCCTGCGGACGGGTCCGGGCAGGTGTCCTGCCGGTCATCGGCACCGTAGGGAGGCGCAGCTTTCAGAACCCTTTCGCGCTGCGGCCACCGGTGCGCCCTGCACGACCTGCGCCACCGCACGCTGTCGACCACCGCGAAACACTCGCCTGCTCGCTGCTCTGCTGGCGACGCTTGCAGGCTGCGTTGCGTCAGGAGTTCTCAGTCAGCGCGCAGGGCCGTCATGGGCGAGACCGCCGCTGAACGCAGGGCCGGGATCACAGACGCGCCCAGCACGAGGGCCAGGGCTCCCACCAGCGTCACCGTCAACTGCCCGTACGGGATCGTGGGGCTGCTGAGACCGGGCAGCGCACCGAGCATCATCCGGCCGTAGAGCGAGCCCAGCGTGACGCCGAGGACGGCCGCGTACAAGCCGAGCAGTCCGGCTTCCCAAGCCATCACGGAGCGCAGGCGTGAGCCGCGCATACCCACCGCTCGCAGGACACCGTTCTCTCTTTCGCGTTCCATCGAGGACAGGGTCAGGGTGATCGCCACGCCTACGAGCGATACCAGCACGGTGATGCCGACCAGCCCCAGTGCCGTGATCCGCAGCTGACCGATCAACTGTCGCAGAGAGGCCCGGTCCTCGCCCGGATAGGACAGGTGGAGCGAAGCGTTCAACGGCAGCGCTCTGTCCAACGGAGCGCGCAGTGACAGCGGGTTGTCTCGGTGGACGGCGGTGATGTACAAGGACCGTACGGGGGCGAGAGGCGCCAGTTCGGCGAAGTCCCCCGGCAGGACGGCGACACCGCCCAGCATGTAGGCGTCGTCCGGATGGATCAGGGCCACTTCGACGCTGGACTCCCCGCCGCCGGGCACGCGCAGCGAGATCCGGTCGCCGGGACGGACCCCGAGCGACTGCGCCACGGACGTGGAGACGGCTGCCTGGCCACGCCGCAGGTCTCCGCCGTGGGAGTCGCGTTGGCTGTCGGCGAGCAGGGCGGGGATCGCGGCAGGATCGAGGCCTCGGATGTCCGTCTCCTGGTGGCGGCCGTTGCCGCCGAGGGCGACGCCGTCCACCCGGGTGACGGGCACCACCGCGTCGGTCTCGGGCTGTGCCGCCACCGCCTTCACCACGGCAGGGGTGAGCGCCGACGGGCCGGTGCGCGACGCGTCGAGCACGACGTCGACCGGGTCGCGCTCCCGTAGCCGCCGGTCCGTGCCCTTCTCCACCGAGGCCAGTGTCACGAGCACCGCGGCGACCATGGTGAAGCCCAGGGTGAGGACCGTCGCGCAGGCCGCGGTCCGGCGCGCGGCACGGCCCAGGTTGCGCACCGCCAGAGCACCGTCCAGCCCCGCGACCGCCCGCACGGGCTGTTGAAGGGCGAGTGTCGCGCGGCGCAGCAGTGCCGGCCCGAGCGCGAGGAGGCAACCGAACAGAGCGGCCGCGGAGGCGACCGAGCCGACCGCCGCCACGGCACCGCCCGCGCCGCCGAGCCCGGCGAGGGCGATGAGCAGGAGCGCGCAGCCCAGGCAGAGCGCTCCGATCAGCGTGCGCGTGCGGCCGATGCGGTCCGGTGCGTGGCGGGTGGCCGCCATGGACAGGGCGGCGACCGGTGCGACGCGCGCTGCGGCTCTCGCTGCCGGCATCGCCGCGACCAGGGCGGCCAGCACGGATACGAGCACACCTGCGGACAGTGAGGGTGCCGAGATCGCGGGGTCGGGCAGAGCTGTGATTCCGGTGATCGCGAGGGCGCAGCAGATCGCCGCGGCCGTTCCGACCGCACCGGCGATCAGCCCGGAACCGGCGGCCTGTAGCAGCACGGACCGCATGACCTGCCCCGGCCGGGCGCCCATGCAGCGCAGCAGGGCCAGCCGTGTCTGGTCCCGCACGAGCAGCACCCGATACGTCGTGGAGACGATCAGGGTTCCGGCGAGCAGGGCCACTACGACGAAGATCGTGAGCAGGGTGGACACGGTGGTGGCCCATTTGGGTCCGCTCTCCGCGCGCAGTTTGGACGCGGTGCGGACGGTGAAGCCTCTGCCCAGCTCGGCCTGGACCGTGGACGCCACGTCGGCAGCGGGGCGGTCCGGGACGCGGAGCAGCGTCTGCTGCCAGGCGTCGGTGCCCAGCCACGAGCGGGCGTTGGTGGGCGTGGTGAGCACGGCGGTTCCCATGGCCGAGGGGGCCTGGACGATGCCCGAGACCGTCACGGTCACCGTTCGGGCAGGAGCGTCCCGGGAGGTCGCCGAGCCGACGCCGGCCTGCGGAACGAGTGTGATCCGGTTGCCGACTCCCATGCCTGGGAGGTCGGCCAGCATCCGGGTGAGCACGACCTCACCGGGCCCGTTCGGAAGCGTGCCCTGCAACGGGCGGATGACGGACTGCGGTCCCGTGAGCGCCGTGCCGATCAGCGGGTAGGGGTCACGGCCCGCGCCTTGCAGAAGCACGCTGCCGGTGGCCACGGGTTGGACCTCGGCCACCCCCGGTACGTTCTTGAGTTCCTCGACCCTCTTGTCGTCGAGCGGCTGGGTGCCGTCCGTGCCGACCACCACGGCCGTGCCCGCGGCGACCGGAGAGAGGTCGTCGGCCAACTGCCGCTTCAGGGTGTCGGTGAAGACGATCGACCCGGCCAGGAAGAAAGCCGTCACCATCAGTGTGCAGCCGGTGAGCAGCAGCCGTGACGGCCTGGCCGCGATCTGCCGTATCGCCGCCCTGGTCAGCCCCGATGCCCTCAACGCCCTCACCGCTTCCCCGGGTTCTGGAGCGCGTCGAGTACGGACTCGGGGGTGGGTCCGTCGACCCTGCCGCTGATGCGACCGTCCAGCAACAGCACGACGCGGTCGGAATACGAGGCCGCCACCGGGTCGTGCGTGACCATCACCACCGTCTGCCCGAACTCGCGGGTGGAGTAGCGCAGGAACTCCAATACGTGCCGGCCGGAGCCGGCGTCCAGATTGCCGGTGGGCTCGTCCGCGAAGACGACTGCGGGACGGGCCGCCAGCGCGCGAGCGATGCCGATGCGCTGCTGCTGTCCGCCGGACAACTCCGAGGGGCGGCGCGAGAGTTGATCACCGATCTGAAGGGTGCTCACGAGCGTGTCCAGCCAGTCCT
Source organism: Kitasatospora sp. NPDC094028 (assembly GCF_049543595.1). NCBI lineage: Bacteria > Bacillati > Actinomycetota > Actinomycetes > Kitasatosporales > Streptomycetaceae > Kitasatospora > Kitasatospora sp. NPDC094028. The sequence continues at coordinate 512,893 of NZ_JBMVFA010000003.1, forward strand.
GGTCGGGGCGGCGGCCTGCTATGTCCAGCGGTAGCAGAATGTTCTCGGAGCCGTTCAACTCTGGCAGCAGGTGGTACTGCTGGAAGACGAAGCCGATGCGGTCGCGACGCAGGTCCGTGCGCTGTCGTTCGGACAGTGCGGTGATCTCGGTGTCCTCCAGGGTGATCGTGCCGGAGGACGGACGGTCCAGGCCGGCAAGGCAGTGCATCAGGGTGGACTTCCCGGATCCGGAAGGTCCCATGACGGCCAGGAAGCTTCCCTTGTCGATCTCCAGGTCGACTCCGCGCAGTGCTTGGACGCCGACCGCCGCGGTGGTGCCGGGCTTTTCCGCCCCGTACACCTTGGTGACGCCGGTCGCGCGGACCGCCGTGCGAGCGGCCACGCTCGTCGAAGTCATCGGATCAGTCCTTCAGGTGGATGGAGCACGACAGGGTGCCCTCGGCGTTGGGCTTGTTCTGCTCGTCCTTGAGCTTGCCGTCGACGTAGATGCGGCAGACGGTGCCGGGTTTCGCGTTCTTGACGCCCAGATCGTTGAAGCCGAAGCCGACGTTCTGGGCCTTGTTCCAGGGCAGCTTCTGATTGAGCGCCGTCTTCCCGTTCGTGTCACCGGAGAAGCTGTAGCCGACGTCGGTGCTGCCGGGACCTGTCACCTCCAGCTTCACGTCCCAGCTGCGGCCGAACACACCGCAACCGGTGAGCGACACGGCTGCCACAACCACGGATCCGGTCGCCAACAGGGATCTGACATGCGTACGGAATGCGGGGAACTTCACAGCGACTCCGGGTGACGGGAGGATCTTTTGCCTGGACACGCATCATTGTGGGGAGCGGCCGACGGGTCGCGATGCCGTCGAAAGACGGTATTCGAGCTGGCGACATCGGCCGAAAGTACGTATCGGCCTGCTCCGTTCCGAGGGCCGGCGAACGGGCGTCTAAACTCGTCGCCATGCCCCGCTCTCTCCCGCGCCCCTCCCCCGGGACGGTCGCCGCATGGTGTCTGAGCGCGCTGCTCGTACTGCTCGACGCGTCCGTGGTGAGCTTCAGCTACGTCGGGCTGGCAGTGGTCGCCAGCGGGGTCATGGCGCTGGGCGCCGCCGCCGCGCAGTTGCGGCTGTACCGGTTCGGACGGCACTGGACGGCAGGCGCGCTGTGCGTCGTCGTGGCGACCGTCTCGTCGCTAACCACGTCCCTGGTGAAGGGAACCGTCCTCCAGCGCACCCCCGGGTGGGCCGAACTCCTCGGGCTTCTGGTGCTGTTGTGCCTTTCCTGCCGGTATGGACGACCTGTGCCGCTCATGTTGTCGGTGGTCCCGCTCTTCGTGGCGGTCGTACGGATCGAGGGCCGCGCTCCAACACTGTCGGATCTGCCGGTGCTCAATGACATCAACGGCCTGTTCACCCTGCTGCCGGTGGGTTTCGCGCTGCTGGGCGGCTACCTGCGAGCCGAGGACGGCAGACGCAGGACCGCCGCGGAGAACGTACGCCAGGCAGAACGCCTGGACCTCGCCCGCGACTTGCACGATCACGTGGCCCACTACGTCACGGCCATGGTCGTCCAGGCCCAGGCCGGTGAACCCACCGCGGAACGTGACCCGGCCACGGCACGCAAGCTGTTCGCCAACATCGAGCAGACCGGCCAGGAAGGGCTGGTGGCGATGAGCCGCATGGTCCGACTGCTGCGCAGTGCGGACGGAGCCGTCGCGGAGGCACCCGTCACCCCCGCCATGACGAGGATCGAGGAGCTCGTCCACCGGTTCAGCGGCACCGGCCAGCACGCCTGGCTGGACATAACCGACGACGTGGACGGTGCCGTCTGGTCGCCACAACTCGCCAAGTCCGTGGAACGACTGGTCCAGGAGGGCCTGACCAACATCCGCAAGCACGCCCGCACCGCGACCACCGTGCATGTCAAGCTGGGAACCGACGGAGACCGACTGGTCGTCCGCGTACGTGACAACGCGAGCGGTCAGCAACGCGGCCGGGTGTGGTTGCGCCCCAGCGGTTTCGGCATGGTCGGCCTGTCGGAGCGGGTGGTCGAGCTGGGCGGTGAGCTCAGCAGCGGCCCCATGCCGGAGGGCGGCTGGGAGCTGGCTGCGTCGATACCCATGAAGTGAGGGAGTGGGGACCGGTAGTGAGCGTCTCTGTGGTGATCGCCGACGATCAGGAGATGGTGCGGATGGGCTTCCGCCTCATCCTGGAGGGGCAGGACGACATCTCCGTGATCGGGGAGGCCTCCGACGGCGCGGAGGCGGTCGAGGCGGTTCACCGGCTGCGGCCGGACGTCTGCTTGATGGACATCCGCATGCCGAAACTGGACGGTCTGGAGGCGACCAGGCGCCTGCGCCAGGCACAGGGAGCCGCGACGGACGGTACAAAGATCGTCATCGTGACGACGTTCGACATGGACGAGTACGTCTACGGAGCGCTCCGCGCCGGTGCCAGTGGCTTCGTGGTCAAGAACTCCGGCCCCCGACTGCTGATCGAAGCCGTGCATGCCGCTGTCAAAGGTGACTCCCTCATCTCGCCGTCCGTCACCGTTCGGCTCCTGGAACACCTGAGCAAACCGTCACGCGCTGAGACCGCGGCCGCCGCCGCACGACGGCTCACTCCCCAGGAACTCAAGGTCGTGAGCCGGGTCGCCCGCGGGCACACGAACAACGAGATCGCCGCACAGCTGACTCTCTCCCTCAGCACCGTCAAGAGCCACCTCAGCCGGGTCCAGGACAAACTACCGGCCCGCAACCGTGTGGAGATCGCAGCCTGGGCCTGGGAACACGGCGTCGTCCGCTGAAGCCACCGCGGTCCTGGGCCCAGAGGACCTTGTTGGTCGACGCGTGGATGCGGGTACCCCCGACCTGGAGGCCGGGGGCGCCGCGCGCTGATCCGGTCTGATCCGCGAGAGAGCGGGCCGCCGCCTCCGCCTGGCGGGCGCGGGCTCACCGGGCGGCGTTCAGCGGCACAGGGCGCGCAGGGCGGTGAGGCAGTCCGCGACCCGGCGTTGCGGGTCGGTGTCGGTGCCGGCCCAGGCGATCCGGGCGTCCGGCCGGATGAGGACGGCGGTGACGTCCCGCCAGATCGGGTGCGCCGCTTCGGTGTTGACGGTCGCTGCGCGCTGTTCCAGGCCGTCCGCGGGGCATGGTGTCCGTGTCCCGCCGAGGTCCAGCAGCAGTGGTCGGCCGTGGTGCATCAGCGGGTGGGCGGTGGGTGCACCTGCCGGGGTGTTCAGGGCGAGGCCGGCCAGTCGGGTGCCGTTCAGTGGGTGCGCGCCGGGTGTGGTGTCGACGGGGAGCGGGTCGTCGAATCCGGCGATCCGGCGGGCCCATTGGTGGTTGGTCCGTGGTTCGGTGAGTGCGGCGGACCAGACCTCGCGCAGGGCGATCTGTTCCGGGCTCTTCGCCGCGAACAGGGCGAGTTGAGCGCGGGTGTTGGCGATGACGGCGCGGGCGGCCGGCCGGCGTTCGGTGTCGTAGCTGTCGAGCAGTCCGTCGGGCGCCCGGCCCTGGAGGGTGGCGGCCAGCTTCCAGCCCAGGTTGGTGGCGTCCTGGATGCCGAGGTTCATGCCTTGCCCGCCGGCCGGGAAGAACATGTGTGCCGCGTCCCCGGCCACCAGTACCCGTCCGGCCCGGTACCGCGCGGCCTGGCGGGTGGCGTTGCCGTAGCGCGAGAGCCATCGGGGGTTGCGCATGCCCAGGTCCCGTCCCAGCAGGGTGCGGGTCTGCTCGCGCACCTCCTCCAGGGTCAGCGGTTCGCCGGTGCCGTGGTGCATGGTGGCCGTGGACAGGCCCGCCAGCCGGTGGACGCCGTCGCCGATCGGGGCGGCCAGGAACGAACCGGCCGGCCCGGTGGCGGCGAGCGGCTCAGTGGGCGGGTCGTCGAGTTCGACGTCGGCGAGCCACCCGGTCAGGGTGGTGTCCTGGCCGGGGAAGTCGATGCCGGCCGCCCGGCGCACCGCGCTGCGGGTGCCGTCGCAGCCCACCACCCAGCGGGCCCGCACGGTCCGGTGGGTGCCGCCGGCCCGGATCACCACCTCGACCGCCTCCGGCCCCTGGGTGAGCGAGACGACCTCCTGCCCGCGCAGCACCCGGGCGCCCACGGCGACCGCGTGCTCCTCCAGGAGCTGTTCGGTGACGCACTGGCCGAGCGCCAGCATGAAGGGGTGCACCGCCCCGATGGTGGAGAAGTCCAGCCGGATGGTCGCCGCGCCGAAGTGGCCGGTCGGCACCGGGGTGCCGCGTTCGATGAACCGCTCCGCGAGGCCGCGGGTGGCGAAGGTGTCCAGCGTGCCGGCCTGCATGCCGACCGCGCGCGACCGTCCGTCCGGTGCCGCCCGGCGTTCCACGACGGTCACCTCCACCCCGTGCAGGCGCAGCTCCGCGGCGAGCCAGAGCCCCGCCGGGCCGGCCCCGGCGATGAGCACGTCGAGCATGACAACCACTTCCTCTCACATTTTTCGGATGATGTGCCGGGGCATCGGCGCGCCGATGCCCCGGCACGGGGGGGTGGCCGCGTGCCTCAGCTGGGCACGGTGCTCAGCGGGCGCTGCCGAGGTTCCGGTCCGCGTCGGCGCCTTCGAGCATGAGGGTGGTCTCCTCGATGCGGCGGAAGCGGCCGTCCGGGGCGAACTCGGCGAAGAGGTAGACCTCCATGCGGACGGTGGAGCCGTCGGTCTTGACGACGGTCATGGTGTGGCGGTCGGCGTAGCGGTCGCCGTCGACGAGTTCGTCGTGCACCTCGACCGAGCCGCCGGCGACGACCGTGCGCAGGTGGGCGATGTGGGCGAGGAACTCGGTGCGGTCGGCCCACTCGCCGTCGGTGCGCTGGCGGTAGTCGGGGGCGAAGTGCCGGTCGGCGGCCTCGTCCAGGTCGAGGCCCGGGGTGAGGAGCAGGTCGGTGAGGGCGGCGCGGGCGTCGGTGTGGTTCATGGGGATTCCTTCGGTCGGGTGCGGGCGTGACCCGCCCTGGATCGAGCAAATATGCGTGCCTTGAGCACGCTTCCGACTGTAGCAGGAAAAGCGTGCGCCGAGCACGCTAATCTGGAGGCATGAAGAACTCGACGGGACACGACATCGCCGATGCACTGGGCCTGCTCCTGCGGCGGAGCACCCGCGCCCGCCTCTACACCCAGCTGACCGAGGGACTGGGGCCGGCGGTCGACGACCTCACATACCCGCTCCTCAGCGGCCTGGCCCGGACCGGGGCATGCAGCGCCGCCGACCTGGGCCGCGAGATCGGACTGGACCGCACCACCGTGACCCGCCGCGCCGACCGACTGGAGCAGGCCGGCCTGCTCCAGCGCCAGCCCGACCCCGCCGACGGCCGCGCGACCCTCCTCGCACTCACCGAGCAGGGCCACCACACCGTGTCGGTCACCAGACAGCGACTGGCGGCCGGCATCGAATCCTCGCTCGCCACCTGGCCCCCGTCAGAGGCCCAAGCCTTCGCACGCCAGCTGCGCCGCTTCGTCGACGAGGGCCCGTTCGCCACCGAACCCCACTGACCGCCACCGGCGCCCCGAGTCTGGTCGACCCAGACGCAACTCCTTCGCATTAAGCTGTGCGCATGAATGCCCGAGCGACCACACGCCCCGGCGGGCGCAGCGCCCGCGTCCAGCAGTCCGTGCACCAGGCCGTCCGAGATCTGGAGGCGGAACTGGGACGGGATGCGCTCACCGTGCCGCTGATCGCCGCCCGCGCGGGAGTCACGCCGTCCACCGTCTACCGGCGTTGGGGGGACCTGCGGGAACTGCTGTCCGACGTGGCCGTCGAGCGACTGCGCCCCGACACCCCGCCGGCCGACCACGGCAGCCTGCGGGCGGACCTGGAGGCATGGGCGGCGCAGTTCGCCGACGAGATGTCCTCGACGGCGGGCCGTACGTACATCCGCGACGCCCTGCTGGGCGACCCCGAACAGGGCAACGCGGCCCGCTGCTCCGACTACGCCGCCGAGCAGTTGAAGGCCATCGGCGTGCGCGCGGCCGGGCGCGGGGAGGCCGTGCCCGGCGTGGAGACCCTGCTGGACATCGTCGTAGCCCCCCTGATGTACCGGATCCTGTTCCGCCCCTCCGACCTGTCGGAGAGCTACACCGGCCACCTGGTGGCGGCGGCGCTCGGCGAGGATTCCGCTCCCCCGGCACACAAAAGCTAAAAGTTTGCGTTTTGGATGACGTGGGGCCTACTCTACCTAACGCAAAGCGTTTGCCTTTAGGCATGAGAGGTGCTCCATGCTCAGCGTCACAGCCCTGCCGTCCCGCCCCCGCCGCCTGAACGCGCTGGGCCGCCGCGGTGCCTTCGGGCTGCATGCCTCGGTCCTGGTCGCCCTGCTGGCGGCCTCCAGCGCGCCGACCCCGCTGTACGCGCTCTACCAAGAAGCCTGGCACTTCTCGGCCATGACGCTGACCGTCGTGTTCAGTGCCTACGCGCTCGCCCTGCTGGTCGCGCTGCTGACCGCGGGCACGCTCTCGGACCACCTCGGCCGGCGCCCGGTCCTCGCCGGGGCGCTGCTGGCCGAAGCCGTCGCGATGGCCGCCTTCGCCACCGCCCAGGGGGTGCTGGCCCTGACCGCCGCCCGGATCCTGCAGGGCCTGGCCACCGGCGTGGCCACCAGCGCCGCCGGAGCCGCCCTGCTCGACTTCGAGGACCCCGACCGCCCTGGCCGGGCAACGGTCGCCAACGGCATCACCCCCGTCGCCGGCATGGCGGTCGGGGTGCTGGCCGCCACCGCCCTCGTGCAGTACGCCCCCGCCCCCACCCGCACCGTCTACCTGCCGCTGCTCCTGCTCTTCACCGCGCAGGCCGCCGCAGTCCTGCTCACCCCCGAGACCGCCCGCCCCCACCCCGGCGCCTGGCGCTCGCTGCGTCCCGCGATCACCGTCGCCCCCGCCTCCCGGCCTGCCCTCGCCCTCGCCACACCCGGCATCGTCGCCGCCTGGGCCCTGGGCGGCTTCTACTCCTCCCTCGGCCCCTCGCTCGCCCGGCTCATCGACCCGCACGCCGCCCGCGCCACCGGTGGCCTGGTCTTCTTCACCCTCACGGCCGCGGCCGGCCTCACCGGCCACACCGCCCGGGCACTGCCCGCCCGCACCGTGAGCCTCGCCGGCACCGCGCTCCTGATCCCGGGAGCCCTGCTGACCCTGAGCGGCCCCCAACTGCACAGCCTGCTCGCGCTGTTCGCCGGCACCGCAGTGGCGGGCGCGGGCTTCGGCGCCGTCACCCAGGCAGCTCTGCGGCTGCTGCTGCCCCCGGCCGCCCCGGGCGAACGCGCCGGCACCCTCGCCGCCTACTACGTCCTCAGCTACCTGGCCATGAGCATCCCCGCCGTCCTCGCCGGCCTGCTGACCAACCTGTACGGCCTGCGGACCGCCGTCTCGCTCTACGCCGCGACCGTCGTCCTGCTGGCCCTGACCGGCCTCACCCGCGCCGTGCGCCGACCGCGCACCGCCTGACCGATCTCAAACTCGACCCAACCACCACACAGGGACCCAGAGATGAGCACCAGCACGACCCGCCCCACCACCCGCTCCACCAGCACGGGCTGGAGCCTCGGCGACATCACCGTCCACCGCGTCGACGAGATCGAACTGCCGCGGCACACCGGCCCCTGGCTGCTGCCGGACGCCACCAGGGAAGTACTGGACGAGGCGTCGTGGCTGCGTCCCGACTTCGCCGACGCCGACGTCCCGCGCCTGGCGAGCCACAGTTTCGCGGTGGAGGCCGGCGGGCTGCGGATCGTCGTGGACACCGGCATCGGCAACGGCAAGACCCGCGCCAACCCGGCCTGGAACGGTCTCGACACCGACTTCCCGCAGCGGCTGGCGGCAGCCGGCTTCCCGCCCGAGTCCGTCGACCTGGTGATCACCACGCACCTGCACACCGACCACGTCGGCTGGAACACCCGCCTCGTCGGCGGCGACTGGGTCCCCACCTTCCCGGGCGCCCGCTACCTCACCAGCCGCACCGAATGGGACCACTGGGCCGCCACCGACCTGGACGAGGCCCGCGGCCAGATGTTCCGCGACTCCGTCCACCCCGTCCGCGACGCCGGGCAGTACCACCTCGTCGACGTGCCCGAGCAGGGGCACGAGGTGGCGCCGGGCGTCTTCCTGGTCCCCGCCCCGGGCCACACCCCGGGCCAGGTCGCCGTCGAGCTGCGCGGCAGCGACCGCCGGGCACTGATCACCGGCGACAGCATCCACCACCCCGTGCAGCTGTCCCACCCCCACGTGAACAGCTGCGTCGACATCGACCCCGCCCAGGCGGTCCGCACCCGCGCCCGGCTGCTCGACTCCCTGGCGGACACCGACGCGCTGCTCCTGGGCACCCACTTCCCGCAGCCCACGGCCGGCACCGTCCGCCGGGAGAACGGCCGCTACCGGCTGCTCGCCGAACCGGGCGCCGAGATCCCCGCCACCGCGGCCTGATCACGCGGCCGGTGCCGCTCGGCCGCCCGCGTACGGCCCGCCGAGCACGCGCGGCAGCTGCAGTGACCTAAAGCGAAATCTTTGGCCTTTACCGCCTCGTCACCTCGTCGCTCCAGTCTCGACCCAGAGGGAGAACATCCATGTCCGCCCCCGAACTCACCCCGCCGGAGGCCGCCCGCTGGGCCGCCCGCTCCGGACTCGTGCTGCCCGCCGAGCGCCACACCGCGGTCGCCGCGGTCGCCAACCACATCCACGGCGTCGTCGCGGTCCTGCGCGAGCTGGACTTCGCGGACGCCCCGCCCGCCGCCGCCTACCGCGCCGCACAGGAGAAGCCCGATGCAGCCGTATGAGCTGTCCCTCGCCGCCGCCGCGGACGCGATACGCGCCCGGCGACTGTCCCCCGTCGAACTGGTCGACTCCGTCCTCGACCGCATCGAGGAGGTGGAGCCGCACCTCGGCGCCTACGTCACGGTCACCGCGGAGCAGGCGCGCCGGGCGGCGGGCGAAGCCGAACACGAAGCGGCGCACGGCCGTTACCGGGGACCGCTGCACGGCATCCCGATGGCGCTCAAGGACCTGATCGACGTCGGCGGGATGGCCACCACCGCCAGCTCCCGGGTCCGCGCCGGCCATCGCGCGACAGCGGACAGCACGGTCGCCGCGCGCCTGAGCGCGGCCGGCGCGATCCTGCTCGGCAAGACCCACACCCACGAGTTCGCGTTCGGCCTGACCACCCCGCAGACCCGCAACGCCTGGGACCGCGGCCGGGTCGCCGGTGGCTCCAGCGGCGGCTCCGCGGTCGCCGTCGCGTCGGGCACCGCGACCTTCGCCCTGGGCACCGACACCGGCGGATCGATCCGGGTGCCCGCCGCACTCAACGGGGTCGTCGGCCTCAAACCGACCTACGGTCTCGTCCCCCGCCACGGCGTCACCTCCCTGTCCTGGTCACTGGACCACGTCGGCCCCCTCACCCGCACCGTCGAGGACGCCGCCCTGGTCCTGACCGCACTGGCCGGACACGACCCGCGCGACCCCGCCTCACTGTCCGCGCCCGCCACGGACTACCGGCCCGGCGCCGGCACGGACCTGACGGGGCTGCGCATCGGCCTGCCGCGCACCTACTACTTCGACGACGTCCACCCCCAGGTGGAGACCGCCGTCCGCCACGCCATCGGGCAACTGGAAGCCCTGGGCGCGCAGCTCGTCGAGGTCGACATCCCGATGACCCGCTACATCCGGGCCACCCAGTGGGGCCTGATGGTGCCGGAGGCCGGCGCCTACCACGAAGACAGCCTGCGCACCGTCCCCGAGCTGTACCAGGAGGACGTCCGCATCCTGCTGGAGGCAAGCGAGTTGATGAGCGCCGGCGACTACGTCCGCGCCCAGCGCTCCCGCACGCTCATGCGCACCGAGTGGGCCCGGATGCTGGAGGAGGTCGACGTGATCGCCGCCCCGAGCGTCCCGATGACCGCGGTCGGGGCCGACGAGGAGACGGTCACCTGGCCGGACGGCACGGTCGAGGGCGTCTCCGACGCCTACGTGCGCCTCTGCGCCCCCGCCAACATCACCGGCGTGCCCGCCCTGACCGTACCGGTCGGCCACGACGCGGCGGGCCTGCCCATCGGCATGCAACTGCTCGGCCGGCCCCTCGACGAGCCCACGCTCCTGCGGGTCGGCCACGCCTACGAGCAGACCCGGCCCACCCGGGCACTCGCCACAGCAGCCTGATCCTTCGCGCTACCCGGCCAACGCGCGGGACCTCGTTGGCCAGGTAGCGCGCCCGCGCTCCCGGACCCGTCAGGCCTGTCTCGTAGTCCCGGCCGGCCCACGAGCGATCAGCTTCGGCGAAGCAGCCGACCTCAACTCCCGACTACCACCAGCCTGCTCGACCTCGCGCGGTGAGCCACCGGCCGACCTGGCTACCTGGGAAACAGCGAGTCCCGGTAACGGTGCGGCTGGTGCCGTCGGCGAGGGTGAGGGTCACCGAGTCGGGCACGCCACCGTTGTCGTGGTCGGAGCCGGGCCACCATGCGGTCCAGCGGCCGTCCTGCACGGTGACCTCGAAGGTTCGCCCGGCGTCCTTCATGGCTACCGCCTTGATGTCGGGCCGGCCAACAACCAACGGGGTGCTCCGCCGACGTCGTCACGCCCACCCGCTTCGGTCTGGAGCCGCATGACGCCTGATGCCGCCTCGTGACACCCAGCCCGTGAGAGCCTCGTGAGAGGCGACGCGCGAGCGGGGGTTCGCGAGTGATTTGCCTCACACTCCAACTGTGGGATGCTCCGCGCTTTCCGGAGCCTCCGATGGCGTCCTCCCCACAGCGCGGCTGCGCGGTCATGGCCGGGCCACCGGGCGGTAGCCGTTCCCGGCGAGCCAGGCCCTCGCCCGGCCGCGCTGCCGTTCCTCGGCGAACAGGTGGAACCGACGCAGCTCGTCCTCACGGCGCGCCAGCACGTCCTTGAAGCGACGGAACGCACCCCTACCGGAGATCGCGATCCCCAGGCGATCCGCGAAATCGGCGTCACTGATCGTGGCGATGAACAGCTCCATGTCCCGGTAACCGTCCCGGGAACCCGCGCACCACACCGGCAGCCACCGCTCAGGATCCTCGTCGTCCTCCGTCTGCTCGTCGGAGTCGACCAGCTGCGGCCAGCAGTCACCGGTGGTCAGGTCGATCCGGCCACCGCCGAGGACCGGGTCGCCTTCCAGCAGCCCGGACAACTCCTCCAGATCCACCGGCAACGGCCTGAGCGGTGGCACCGGGCCGCGCCCCAGGGCAGCCGCAAGCTGCCGCGCCAGCTCCGCATCCCCCTCCCAGTCGCGCTCACCGAGTGCGGCGATGCACCGCTCGGCCAGGTCCGCCGCCCCTGGCACCCGCGCGGTCATCGCGTCGCCGACCGCATCTCCGACCTGCTGCAGCACCTCCGCGAACGGCAGCCCCGACAGCAGCGCGACCAGCGCCGCCCCGTCACCGGCATGGCGCGCGGCGCGCAGCCGCCGAAGACTCTCCTCGCTCCACGTACCCCTCATGGACGGCACAGTAGCCGCGCACCCGGTCCGGCGAACGCCAGGTCCGCGTTCAGGGAACGGTCCTGCGGCCATCCGCTCGCGGATGGCCCGATGTGCTGGGATGGGGTGGATGGGCACGAACACGGTCTCCCCGGACGAGCTCGCCGCGCTGGTGGACAGGCTGCGGTGGGACAAGCGCCGCCATCCGTACCACGGGCGGGGCGAGTACCAGGCAGCCGCCCACCAGGTACTGGAGACGGCGACCGTGCCGGTCGACGCCGGCCGGGCCGGCACGGTCGTGCGGACGCTTCGCACCGCCGTGGACCGGGTCACCCGTGCGCTGATGCACCTGGACGACTCCTCCGGCATCGTCGGCGACGCGCTGCAGGAACTCACCGACCTCTACGCCCGCGCGCTGGAGCAGGCCCCACCCGCCAACCCCAACACACTCGCGTCCTGGCTGGTCGCGGCGCACTTCGACGGCCCCGACTGGCCCCGCATCCGCCTGCGCGCGTTCGCGCCCGCCCTCGGCGACCAGGGCATCGCCGTGTACGCCAGTCCTGGCTCATCACCCCGGCGAGGCCGTCCCAGCGCTCCGCGGTGTACTCCACCGCGTCCAGCAGCTCCACCGACTGCGGGCGCAGCGCCAGCGCCTGGAGCTCAGCCACCGCACGGCCCGCGGTGACGACCTCGTGAAGGTCGTCCTCGTAGCGGCCGTCCGGAATCGCCCGCGCCTCATCGACCAGCGCACGCAGCGGCTCCAGATCCTCGGCGCCCGGCGCACCGAGGCAGCCCGCGACCACCTCGAGATCGGTGGAAAGCATGCGGTCACGCACGGCATGACGGCGATCATCGCGATGAGTTCCGCCGCGTCGAGGACCTGACGGCCCTGGGCGGAGAGCTCAGAGACGCTTCAGTGGCACCAAGCTCAGAATCCTCCCGGCGTGGGACGAGGTAGTGCGCCGCCGGCTCCTGATCGGGCTGGCACGATCTCGTCGGCGCCCTGCCCCGAACGGCCGTCCGAGCCCGGGGCTCTCCCCGTGCGTGCGGCGGTCAAGACTCTCGGGCCGTTCGAGTCCGAGCTTGGCGAAGATGCGGGTGCCGTGGTTGCGAACGGCCCTCGCCGCCGGACTTCGTGCGGCTCACGCACCGTACGCTCCGTCCGCGCCCTGGGACTGCGCTTGGCCACGGAGAGCACGGATCCCTCTCCAGGTTCAGCGGCTGCCCGTCTGTTCGCGCAGCCACCGGCTGGAGGGCATGCTCTCCTTTCCCAACCTCTCGAGGGCCTGGCTGAGGTAGGGCACGGGGAAGTCAAGTCGCCTGCGGCGGGGGATCAGCAGGGCCGCGCGGCGGGCGGCCCGTAGAACCGCGGTCGCCACCGGCGCCGGCAAGCCCGAACGGCCGTAGTGACGGTGGGCCCAGTCCGGCAGCAGGGAGTACCCCAGCTGCGAAGCGGCGCTCCACGCCGGTCGCAGTACGCGGTGCGTCCCGTGCAGGGGTGGGCGCGAGACGAAGCGGTGGATCGCCCTTGCCTCGGCGGAGGCGGCCAGCACGGGCCGGACGGCTGACAGGTAGTCCTCCAGGTCCGCGACCGAGCCGGGAGCGTCAGCGGCCGGAAGTCCCACCAGGGCCGCGGTCCGGCGCTGCTCACGGACGTAGCGGTCCGCCTGCTGGTCCGTCACGTTCAGGCCGCCCCGCAGGACGGCGTGCAGGTTGGACCTGACCAGCGCGCAGTGCACCCAGAGCAAGAGGTCGGGGGCGTCCAGCCGGTGGCTCTTGCCGCTCTTCGGATCGCGGATGCGCAGCCGCTCGTGCACGGCCCGGACACGGGCGCCGGCCCGCTCCGCCTGGTCCCGGGTGCCCCACGTGGTCGCGACGATGAAGGAACCGGTGCCCACGAGTCGGCCGAACGGGTCTTCCTCGAAGGAGGAGTTCTGCGCTATGCCTAGCGCCGCGATCGGATGCAGGGCCTGGAGATGCAGCGCGCTGATACCGCCGATCCACATCGCAGGGTCCGCGTGGAGGTGCCAGGTGACCGAGGACGGACCGAAAATCCCTGCATCGGTGGGGTTCTGGCCACCGGGGTGGATGAGGGTACGCATGGCTGGCCTTTCCTGTTCTGCTATGGCGTGGACTTCCTGCAAGGCAGACGAACATGCCCGGGCTCCTCCGCCCCCGGCAGCCGCCCACCGCGCGATCGCACGGGGCCTTCAGGCGGCCCGCGGCAGCTCGACCGACTCCAATGCCTCGGCAAAGTCAGGCAGTCGCCGCGGGCCGTCGCCCAGCAGGTCCGTCACCCGCAGCAGCGCCGCCGCGACGGCGGGCAGGTCCCCCGGCCTCAGGTCGGCCCGCTCGCCGTGCCGGAGCCGGACCGGCATGCCGACTGGCAGGCTCCGGAACGCCTTCACCTGCTTGAGCGGGGCGCGGCGCTCGGGCCCGCTCAGCCCGCCCCACACACCGTACTGCTCGCCGCACTCGATCGCCCGGCGCTGGCATTCACGGCGGACCGGACACACGTGGCAGATCTGCTCCGAGCGGTCCATCGGGAAATCATCGGCCGGCACCACAACGCCGTTGTCCGGGAAGGAGATCTCCGGGTCGACGACGGTCCCCCCGGACAACGGCCGGGGCTGACAGGCCGCGTCGGCCATCGGTGCGACCCGGGGCCGGACCTCCTCGGCGGACCGGGCCCAGGACTGCACGACGGACATGGCGCACACCCTTTCGTAAGGAACTGTAGGCGGTGGGGGGCGGTGCAGCGCACCGGGCGGCACGCCGCACACGCCAAGGCGGCTCAGTAGCCAGCGGCGCTGCCGCTCGCCGCCGGGGAGGCCGATCCGGCGGCGGCCTTCCTGCCCTCGGGCATGCTCGCGAACCGGCCGATCAGCACCACGACCTCACCGCAGGCGATGTCCCGGTCGATGTCCTGCAGCACATGCAGGGCACTGAAATGCTTATTGCACCGCGAATCGGCACCAACGTCATCGCCGCCCCGCTTCCAAGGTCGCCGCTTCCTGATCCTGTGCCCCCTTACGGCCCCCGCGACGGGTTGGTTCAGGTCCGAGTCGTACTTTCCCGGCGGGCACGGCCTGTCGGTCTCGCCGACTGCAGACGGCGGACGAACCGGGCTGCGAGGTCTGCTGCGGACGGCCCGAAAGTCGCTGACGCCGGGTTGAACCTCAGCGAGCGGTCAGCCGTAAACGCGGTCGGTCCGGCCGGATCCCACGGTGAGGATCCCGGCCGGACCGACCACCCGGCTGCCGAACCGCTCGGCGGCCGGACCGAATCCGACCAGAACTGCCCGGAGGCTGCCCGCATGTCGTCAGAAGTCGCTTGGATGGAAAGGGAGTCGGGCTCGCAACCGGTGCCTCCGCTCACGCCGGAGCGCTTCCTGGCAGTCCTCGCGCTGGCCGTACCCGTGGTCGCGTTGCTGTGGGTCCCCTCGTACAGCAAGTCGGCCCCGGCGCTCGGCGGGGTGCCGTTCTTCTACTGGTACCAGCTGATGTGGGTGCCGCTGGCGGCGGTCTTCACCGGTGCGGCTCATCTGCTGCTCTCCCGCGACGAGAAGCACCGCGCGGCACTGAACGGCGGTGACGCCCGATGACGCGCCTCGCCAACGGAGTGAACGCCCCCGCGCTCACCGTGTTCCTGCTGCTGCTCGCCCTGGTGACCGTGCTCGGGTTCCTCGCCGCACGCTGGCGACGGGCGGACAACGCTCTCGACCTGCACGAATGGGGCCTCGGCGGCCGTTCGTTCGGCACCTGGGTGACCTGGTTCCTGCTCGGCGGCGACGTGTACACCGCCTACACCTTCATCGCGGTGCCGGCGGCCGTGTACGCCACCGGGTCGGCCGGCTTCTGGTCGGTACCGTACGCGGTCGTGGTCTACCCGCTGGTGTTCCTGCTGCTGCCCAGGCTGTGGTCGGTGGCCCGGGTGCACGGCTACGTCACCCCGGCCGACTTCGTGCGCGGCCGCTACGGCTCCCGGGCACTGAGCCTGGCCATGGCGCTCACCGGCATTCTCGCCACCATGCCCTACATCGCACTGCAACTAGTGGGCCTGGAAACGGTATTGAACGTGCTGGGGATCGGCGGCGGCCAGGCCTCCAACGCACTGGTCCGGGATCTGCCGCTACTGATCGCCTTCGCGGTGCTGGCCGCGTACACCTACTCCTCCGGCCTGCGGGCGCCGGCAGTGATCGCCTTCGTCAAGGACACCCTGGTCTATATCGTCATCATCGTCGCGGTGGTCTACCTCCCGATGCGGCTGGGCGGCTACGGGCACGTCTTCGACACTGCCGCGGCCAAGTTCCAGGCGGTGAACCCCGTCACCCACCAGCCGACCGGCTCACTGGTGCCCGGCCCCAAGGCCCAGTGGGCGTACGCCACGCTGGCGCTCGGCTCGGCACTCGGCCTGTTCATGTACCCGCACACCCTCACCGGCGTGCTCGCCGCGAAGTCCCGAAGGACGGTGCGACGCAACATGGCCATCCTGCCGGCCTACACGCTGATGCTCGGCCTGCTGGCGCTGCTCGGCTTCATGGCCGTCACCGCCGGCGTCGGCCAGGGCGTCAAGGGCTACAACGCCCAACTGGCCATCCCCCAGTTGTTCGCCCAGTTCTTCCCTGGCTGGTTCGCCGGCGTGGCCTTCGCGGCCATCGGCATCGGTGCCCTCGTCCCGGCCGCGATCATGTCCATCGGAGCGGCCAACCTCTTCACCCGCAACGTCTACAAAGAGTTCCTGAAGCCGGACGCCACGCCGGAGCAGCAGACCAAGGTCGCCAAACTCGCCTCCCTGCTGGTCAAGTTCGGCGCCCTGGCGTTCGTCGTCGGCATGGACAAGCAGTTCGCGATCAACCTGCAGCTGCTCGGCGGCCTGTGGATCCTGCAGACCCTGCCGACCGTCGCAGCGGGCCTGTTCACCCGTTGGTTCCACCGGTGGGCGCTGCTGGCCGGCTGGGCCGTGGGCATGGCGTACGGCACCTGGCAGGCGTACGGGATCGCCACCCCGGCCACCAGGCACTTCGGCGGCAGCACCGCGGTGGTCCCGTTCATCGGCGAGACCGGCTACATCGGGCTGACCGCCTTCGCCCTCAACCTGCTCGTCGCGCTCGCTCTCACCGTGCTGCTGCGGGCCCTCGGTGCCCCGCAGGGCAAGGACGAGACCAGCCCGGAGGACTACCGTGTCGAGGCCGGGACAGCGGCGGACGCCCCCGAGCCCGCGCCGGTCCCGGCGCTGACCGCTGCGAGCTGACGCCTGCGGGCAGCCGAAAGGGGTGGCGCCGTTCGGCGTCGCCCCTCGAACCGGGCGGAGAACGCCCGGACGAGCTCAGGCGCGTGGGGCGGATGGTGGCGAAATCCGCACACCCGGCCGGTACTTGGGGATCCGCACGGTGATCTTCATGCCGGCCTCCACCCCGGTCTCGATCACCAGGCCGTATTCGTCCCCGTAGACATGGCGCAGGCGCTCGTCCACGTTGCCCAGGCCGATGCCGTGGGACGGCCCGCCCTCGCCGCGCAGGATCGCCCGCAGCCGGTCCGGGTCCATGCCCACGCCGTCGTCCTCGATCACCACCCGCGCCTCCGCGCCCGCGTCGTCGGCCCCGATGGTGATCCGGCCGCGTTCCGGGCGTCCTTCGATGCCGTGCTTGACCGCGTTCTCCACCAGCGGCTGGAGGCAGAGGAACGGCAGCGCGACCGACAGCACCTCGGGTGCCACCCGCAGGGCGACCACCACGCCGCCGACCCAGCGCGGCGCGCCGGTGACGGTCTGCAGGGTCAGCCCGGCGCCCTGGAGCTGGGGCAGCAGATAGAGCCAGCCGATGCCGGCCACCAGCGCGCCGGCAGTCCGGCGCACGGCCAGGGACTCCAGCCGGGCCTCGGCGAAGTCCGGCACGGTGTACGCCCCCGAGCGGCGCAGCGGAGCCGCGACGAAGAGCAGCAGCCAGGCCAGACCGAGACCGCCGATCCGGGCCGTCGCCGCGCCGGGCACGAAGGCCATGACCAGCGGCAGCGTGCCGATCAGCAGCACCAGCGTTCCTGCGGCGCGCAGCGCCACGGACAGCTGGCGGCGGATCAGCGCGGCAGCCCCGGGATCGAGCGGCGCGGGCGGGACGGGGGCGCCGGACGCGTCGGCCGGGTGCGCGGCTCGCCGGTGACCACCTCGCGGCGTGGCCGGCCGGGATGGCTCCGGGATTCAATCCGGCTCGGAAATTCCTGCTCCGAAGTCGCGACCGCGGTCAGGCGTCAGGGCACCAGGCCGTGCTCGCGCAGCGCCAGGCGCAGCGCACGGATGGCGTAGAAGCAGCGGGACTTGACGGTTCCTTCGGGCACGCCGAGCAGTTCGGCGGTCTCGGAGAGCGAGCGGTGGTTGAAGTAGATCTCGGTGAGCACCGCCCGGTGCGCCTCGGTCAGCGAGGACAGTGCCTGGCGCACCGACCAGTTGTTGAGCAGCCGGTCGATCTCGTTGCCGAGCGCGGGCTCCTCGGCGAAGACCGTGAGGTCGGGTGAGCCCACCTCGGTGGGCCGGCTGCCGCGCGCCCGCAGATGGTCGATCAGCAGGTTGCGGGCGACGCGGTAGAGCCAGCGCAGCGGCGTGCCCTGCTGGGCGGAGAGGATCTCCGGGTGGTGCCAGGCACGCACGAAGGTCTCCTGGGTGAGATCCTCCGCGAGCTGGGCGTCGCCAAGGGTGCGCTTGGCGAGATAGCCGTGCACGGCCCGGCGGTGTGTGGTGAGCAGGCTCCGGAACTCTGCGTCGGCCATCCGCGGCCGGTCGGCGGGGGCGGATGGGGTCTGGGTGACGAAGTCCTGGGCGTGCTCGGTCATGAGGGTCCTCTGGTCGGGTGAAGGCGTCGCTGCTCTGACGAGGTGATCCGAGCCTCTCGGCCGGCCAGGTCACGGACATCCGCCAAGTGGCTCCGGGCCTGCGCGGATCCGGCACTGCCCGCCGGCAACCGGGCCATTCGTCGTGCCGACGCCGCACCGCCGGCGCCGGAAGGTGCGACGAACGGTCGAATTCACCGGTCGAACGGTCGGGCGGTGACCGTCTCCGACCCGCCACCGGTCCACCGCCACGCCGCTGACCTGCTGGTTCTCGCCAGTTGGCGGGTGTTCGTGACAGCGCGGACGGGCGGACGGCCGCACTGCGCCGAACGGCGGGCCGAGAAAGACGGAAACGGCCCGGTCAGCATGTACGGGCCGTCCCCTTCCGCGAGGTCGGAGGTGATCAGACGGGTACCGAAACCAGCTCCCGCCCGTCCGCGGTGCGCACCTCGAAGTGGTCGAGCTGCTGCCGGGACAGCGAGGTGCCGCCGTGCACCAGCAGCGGATCCGGGTGCCGGGGCATGCCGTACCCGGCGGCCGGCACTGACCAACTGGTCACCGACTCCCGTTGCCCGCTCTTGGAGACCGCCACCAGCGAGCAGACCAGCGGCCCGTCGACACCACCGAGCTGGAGCGCGACATGCGTGCCCCAGGCCTTGTCCTCCAGCCCGACCACCCCGGCCACGCCGGTCGCCGGGTCGGTGGCGCCGTGCTGCTCACCGGTCATCATCAGCATGGCGGCCGGGCTCGGCGTGGGGCCGGCGGGCCTGCTCGCCACCGCCCGGCCGGAGCCCAGGCGCAGCGAGACGAAGGGCGCGGCCACCAGCAGCGCGGCGGCAGCGGTCAGCGCCGCCGCCGTCCGCCAGGTGCGGCGGTGCCGGTCCCGGGCCACGTCCCGAAGCAGCTGGTCCAGCAGTTCGTCGTCCGGCCCGGCGGTGGACCGGACGTCATACGCCTCCGGCGGCTCCCCCACGAGCGGGAGCAGCAGCTCGCGGACCGACTGGAAGGAGCCGATCTCGCTCAGGCACTGGTCGCATTCGAGCAGGTGCTCCTCGAACCGGTCGGACTCCGGGCCGTCCAGTCCGCCGAGCACGTAGGCGCCGAGGTCGGCACAGTCGGGGCTGCGGTTCACCAGGCCGATTCCTGTTCTTCGATGGCGAGGGCCAGGCGGTGCAGGCCGTAGTAGAGACGGGACTTCACAGCCTCGGGCGGAAGACCGAGGACCTCGGCCGCCTGCTGGACCGTCCGGCCCTTCAGGAACGTCTCGACCAGCGCCGCCCGGTGCTCGGGCGGCAGTTCGGCCAGCGTATCGGCGATCGGCAGGTCGTTGCCGGGCCGGGCCGGCGGCCGGCTGGGCGCCGGTGCGGCCGCGACGGCACGCCACCGACGCCATAGGCCGAAGCGCGGGCGCCTGACGGACAGCCGGCGCATCTCGTCGGCCAGCCAACCCGCCAGGTCGGCACCGACCGGACCGGCTGGC
The DNA here is from genome assembly GCF_049543595.1 of Kitasatospora sp. NPDC094028. NCBI lineage: Bacteria > Bacillati > Actinomycetota > Actinomycetes > Kitasatosporales > Streptomycetaceae > Kitasatospora > Kitasatospora sp. NPDC094028. Next base: position 532,619 of record NZ_JBMVFA010000003.1, read on the forward strand.
CGGCGGACGGCGTTCAGCAGAGCGGTGCGGAGAAAGGCATGAGCCCGCGTCCGGTCGCCGTCCGTGAGGGTGAGGGCATGCGGATACACCCCGGCTGCGTGCCGCGCGTACAGCTCACGCGCCAGCCGCTCCTGCACACGCTTCGTCAACCCACGATCTCCCCGCCTCGGCTCCCCCACTCCACGGACGGAGCGACCCACAGGTTCAGCGTGATCCACACCACAGCCCGAGAGTCCGGACCCGCCATCGGGTAGCCTCCTGACCGGAATCGGGAGCGATCGGCTGATCGGCTCCTTTCCTGGTCAGCGGGGGCGAAACGGGCAGATGACGGGCGGCGGGCAGAGGACGATGACGGCAACCGACGAGCCGCTGTTCGGCCGTGACGCGGAGTTGGTCCGCCTGGCGGACCTGCTGTCCGAGGCCCGCCGGGGCTACGGCGCGGCCGTGCTGGTCGAGGGCGAGCCCGGGAGCGGCAAGACCTCGCTGGTGGGGGCGCTGGAAGCGCAGGCGCTGGCGGCCGGCTGCACGGTGCTGCGCGGCTGCTGCGACGAGGCCGCCAGCGAGTTCCCGCTGCTGCCGGTACTCGACGCGCTGGGCGTACACCGCCGCAGCGAGGACGACGCCCGTGCGGAGATCCGCCAGTTGCTGCGCCTGGGCGCGGGAGCGAACCAGGACGCCGTCCCCGCGCTGATCGAGCGGCTGCTCGACCTGGTGGAGACCGCCTGCGCCGCCGGGCCGGTGGTGCTCACGGTCGACGACCTCCAGTGGGCCGACGACACCACCGCCGTCTGGTGGCAGCGGCTCGCGCGCTGTGCCGACGAGCTGCCCCTGCTGCTGATCGGCGCGGTGCGCGCCCTGGGCGGCTCCCCCGCCGTGGACGTGCTGCGCCGCAGCCACGCCAGGCGCCAGAGCCCGACGCTGCGTCTGGGCCCGCTCGACCCGGCCGCCCTGGCCGCACTCGCCGCCCACCGGCTGGGTGCCGTCCCCGGCCCGAGGCTCTCCCAGCTGCTGCTCAGCACGGGCGGCAGCCCGTTGTGCGCGGTCGAGTTCCTCGCCCACGTCGGGCGGGAGGGTCTGCTCCAGCCGGCCGTGGACGGCCAGGCCCTCGACCTCGCCGAGGAGTTGGCCGGCGCCACCCTGGCCGGCGCGGTCCGCAACCGGATCAGCCATCTCAGCCCGGAGCAGCGCGAGTTCCTGCAGACCCTCAGCGTGCTCGGCCCGGAGTTCGGCACCGATCAGGCGCTGGCCGTGCTGGACGGCTCGGCCCGCGAGCTGGCCCCGCTGTTCGCCGAGACGCAGGCCGTCGGCCTGCTCGCCCAGCACGGCACGGTGACCGCGTTCCGCAACCCGCTGCTCCAGGAGCAGCTGTACGAGGAGATCCCGCTCCCGCTGCGGGCTACCCTGCACACCCGGGCGGCCGAGCGGCTGGAGGCGGCCGGCGCCCCGCTCGACCGCGTGCTGCAACAGCTGACCAAGGCCGCCGCCGGGTCGGACTCCTTCGCCCCGCAGGGTAGTTGGGCCAACGGCTGGCTGCACGAGCACACCGAGGCGCTGGTCAACCGCACCCCCGCGGTCGCCGTCGAGCTGCTGTCCCCGCTGGTCGATCCGGCGGCACCCGGCGGCACCGTGCAGCTGGCCGTCCTCACGGCGCTGCAACGGCTCCAGCGGCACAACGAGGTGGAGGCGCACTGCCGGCGGCTGCTGGACTCCGGTACCGACCCCGAGATGATCGGCCAGGCCGGCTACCAGCTCGCGGTCTGCCTTCAGCGCGGGGCGCGGTTCGCCGAGGCGAACGACCTCACCGACCGGCTCTTCGCCCGCAGCGACCTCCCGCCGAAGTGGCGCGCGGCGCTCCACGCCGTCCGCAGCACGACCGAGGACAACGTGGGCCACCAGGAGGCGGCGGAGCGCCACGCCGAGCTGGCGATCTCGCTGGGCCGGTCCTGCGAGGCCTGGTTCGCCGTCGGCCTCGGCGGCTGGTACAGCGCACAGTTCGCGGCATCGGCCGACCCGCACCTGGCGCTGCGCCGGTACGACGAAGCCGTCGACGCGCTGCGCCGTGACCCGTCGCAGCGGTTCATGCTGACCATCGTGCTGGGCGGCCGGCTCGGTGTGCTCCACTGGCTCGACCGCACCGCCGATCTCGCCGACACCGTCGACTCGATGCACCGCCTGATCGGCGCCAACGGCGGCGTCGCACCGTTCGTCACCACCATGGTCCTGGCCGAACTCCGGTACCACCAAGGCCGCTGGGACGAACTCCAGGCGGACACCGAGCACCTGACCGAGCAGAGCCCGGCCGAGAACTGGCAGCTCTACACGCTGCACGGGATGCTGGCCGTGGTCGCGGCCCACCGCCGCGACGAGGCGGCGCTGCGCCGGCACCTCGACAAGTGCGCGGACATGCCGCAGGAGGAGGGGTACCTGCTCGACTTCGGGCAGTGGACGAGGCTGGCGCGGGCGGTGGCGGCGGACCGGGCCGGGGAGCCCGGCCGCGCGGTGGCCGCCCTGCTGGAGTTTCACCACCCCGAGCTGATGCACCGCCAGCGGCTGCGCTTCCAGCTGCTGCCCCACCTGGTGCGGTTCGCGCTGGCCGCCGGAGACCGGGCCACCGCCGCCGACGCCGCCCGGCTGTGCCGGGCCCAGGCGGAGCCCCGCGCGGTCACGCACTGGCAGCAGGCCGCCGCACACTGCGCGGCCATGCTCGCCGACGACGCGGCCGCCCTGCTCGACGTGGCGGCGTACTACCAACGCACCGAAAGGCCGTTGGAACACGCCCAGACCCTGCACGACGCGGCGCGCGCGTTCACGGCCGCCGGCGACCACCAGGCGGCCGAGGCCACCACGGCCCAGGCGGTCGCCGCCTGCCACCGGCTCGGCATCCCGGGCGGCGCGGACGCCCCGGCGCAGCAGCCCGACCGCGGCTGGGAGTCCCTGACCGCCACCGAGCAGCGGATCGCCCGGCTGGCCGCGCAGGCCAGGTCGAACCCGGAGATCGCGGCGGAGCTCAACCTGCCGCGCCGGACCGTCCAGACCCACGTCTCTCGGATCCTCGCCAAGCTCCAGCTGCGCTCGCGGGTGGAGATCCCGTTGCACGTCCCGGCCGACGCCCGGTAGTCAGCCGACGCCCGGGTCCTCGGACCGGCGGGCGAGTTCCTGAGCGATGGCAACCCGGGAGGTGGCGCCGAGCTTCGCCAGGATGCTGGACACGTGGGTCTGCACCGTCCGGACGGAGACGCCCAGCCGGGCCGCGGCCTCCGGGTTGGACAGCCCCTGGCCGACCAGCCGGGCCACCGTCAGCTCGGCGGGCGTCAGCGCCTCCCAACCGCTCGCGGCCCGCCGGCGGCCGGCACGGCGCCGGACGACCGCGTCGACGCCCGCCGCGCGCAGCCGCTGCTCCGTCCGCCGGGCCTCGGCCAGGGCGCCCATCCCCCGGTACAGCTCCAGTGCCTCGGCCAGGACCGGCCGCGCCTCGGCCATCCGTCCGGCGGCCGCCTTGGTCGCCGCCAGATCCTCCAGCACCCAGGCCAGTTGGGTGCGCCGCTCCACCGACCGGAAGTACTTCGCGACGGCGCCCAGCCCGGTCGCGTCCGCCGCGAGCAGTGCCTCGCACCAGGCCAGCACCCGGGCCCGGTGCGGCACCGGCTGTACGGACGCCGCCTGCCGGGCGAACTCGACGAACCGCTCGGCGAGTTCGCGATGGCCGCAGCCGAGCGCGAGCCGTACCGCCCGGGGGCACCAGATCAGCCGGTACGCCGCCCCCTGGACGCGCCCTGCGGTCAGCTCACCCTCCAGCGCCCGCAGTGCCCGGTCGGGTTCGCCCGTGCGCTCGGCCGCCATCGCCTCGGCCACCCGGAGCAGCGTCGAGGCCCGGCCCACGGCCCGGCCGCCGGCGAGCTGCTGGGCCCGGCGCAGCTGCTCGGACGCGGCCTCCGGCTCGGCGCAGACGGCCTGCTGGACGGCAAAGGCGCAGTGCGCGCTGAGCATCGGCTGCGGCTCGTCCGGGCGGCACAGCTCGGCGAGCTCGTCCCCGCCGAGGGACCAGTCGCCGTTGCGCAGGTGGAGGGCGAAGCCTGCCACCGCCGTCCACCGCCCGTCATGGGTGCGTGAGCGGGCCGCCGCGGCCCTGGCGCGAGCCTGGGCTGCGTCCGAGTCGGGCCGCCGGTCCAGCTCGCCCAGCAGGTCGGCCAGTTCGGAGAGCACCACCGCGTGCAGCTCGGGCCGGCCGTCCCCGATGCCACCCAGTAGGTCACCAGCCTCGTCCAGCAGCGCCAGGGCACGCTCGGCCGCACCGCCCGCCCGGGCCGCGACGGCCCGGCACAGCGCCAGCCCGGCCAGCGCCCACTGGTCGCCGGAGTCGCGCGCCGCAGCCTCGGCAGCGGCTTCGATCGTGGCGAGCCGGGCCCGGACGGGCTCACCGAGCACCACCAGCGCGTAGACCAGGCAGGCCCCGAGTCGGGCACGCAGTGCGAGCGGAACGCCCTCCCTGGCGAGCTGCTCCTCGCACAGGCGGCCCGCCTCGGTGTGGCCGCCGACCAGGTGGAGGCTGCGGGCGAGGTCCCAGGCCAGCTCGGAGGTCAGCACCGGGTCGTCGGTCGAGGCGAGGATGTTCCGGGCCAGCTCCAGCGCCTGGGTGTAGCGCCGGGTGCGCAGCATGGCCCGGGCCAGCGCGGCCTGCAACGCCTTGTCCCGGCCGTCGAGCTTCTCCCCGCCGGCCGCCGCGCGAAGCACCGGTACGGCGAGCTGCGGCGCCTGCTCGACCAGCGCGGGCGCCTGCTGCCGGACCCAGCCGACGGCCCACCGGCTCAGCACCGGCCCGGCCTGCTCCAGGTGTTCGGCGACCTGGACGGCGTCGGCGCCGGACTCCGCCAGCCGGTGCGCCGCGTCGGCGTGCATCGACCAGCGAAGCACCGCCGGGACGCTTTCCCGGATGCCGCGCCAGAGCACCGGGTGACAGAAGCTCAGGCCGGTCTCGGTCTCCGCCAGCAGCCCGGTCGAGACGGCCTCCCGTACACCGGCCAGCAGGGCGGTGGCAGGCTGCCCGGTGACGGTTGCGAGGTCCGGGACCCGGAAACGCTGCCCGAGCAGCGCCGCCTCCCGGACGGCCTGCGCGGCGCCCGGCGACAGCTCCGCGAGCCGAAGTTCGGCCAGCTCGGTGAAGGCCGGCTCGGCCGCGCCCTCGGCGACCTCGACCGCGGTGTCGGTGCGGCGCAGCAGGCCCTGCCGGTCCAGCACGTCGAGGAGTTCCAGCAGATAGCGGGGGTTGCCGCCGACCTGCGACAGCAGCCGTACGAGGCTCTCGCCGGACGGGGCACCCAGCCGGTGACGGGCCAGCGCCAGGGTGGCGTCCGGCGCGAGCGGGCCGAGTTCGATCACGTCGTCGTCCAGCCGGCCCGCCACCACCAGGGACTCCACCGGCCGGGACCACTGCCCGTACCGCACGCACGCCAGCAGTAGCAGCGGCAGGTCCACGGCCGCCCGGGCCAGCCGGCGCCAGAGCGCGACCGAGGCGTCGTCCAGCCACTGCGCGTGGTCGATCACCAGGACCAGCGGCCCTTGGGCGCACTGCTCCTCGACCGCTTCCAGCAGCAGCCCGCTGGTCGCGGCCACCGACATCGCGCCGCCCGCGCTGCGGGCCAGCTCGGCCAGGTCCGGGCTGGAGCGGTAGAGCGCCTGGCCGCTCGACGTACGGCACTCCAGGAAAGGCAGCAGCGGCAGCCGCCGACCGAGCTCGTCCGCCTCGCCGCGCCAGACCTGCAGGCCGGCCCGGACCGGCTCGGCCAGGCAGTGCTCCACCAGACCGGTCACGCCCGCGCCGGCCTCGCCGGTCACGAGCACTCCTCCGCCGGCACCGTTCCGGGCCCTGGTCAGCCGGTCCCGCAGGCCGGCCTTCTCGTGCTCACGACCGAACAGGGCGGCGACGTCGGCGGTGCTGCCCGGCCGGCGCCCCGAGGCGGTGAAGACGGCATCCAAGCGGAACTCCTCAGCGGTACGGTGGTCGGTCCGGCGCGCCATCGGTCGTCAGGTGCGATCCGGTTTCCCGGACCTCATTCTCCGCTGGAGGACGACCCGCCCACATCCCGGACACGTACCCACCGGACTACGTGGTCAGCCGTCCCGGCGGACGACCCAGACCGCGAGCTGGGCACGCGAGGCGAGGTCCGGCTCGGTCGTGATTCATCTGTCCAATCGTGCCGACCGGAACCCGTCAGGAAACGGTGGACTCGGCCCGGACGGCCGCCTCCGGGCGGTGCAGTACACAGCAGGCGGCGGGGTCCGAACACAAGTGGCGCGACGGCCAGTTCCCGGAACTCCGTTCCTACGGCGTGCTGAAGCCGGGCGGCGTCCTGGTCTCCACCGTGTGGGTCCCCGCGGCCCAGGAGGCGGCCGAGCGCCACGGCATCCGGGTCGAGCCGTTCTTCATGCACCCCAGCGGCGAGCAGTTGGAGACGCTCGCGCGCCTCGTCGACGCCGGCACGGTCCGGCCCTTCATCGACCGTGCGTACAGCCTCGACGAGACCGCCGACGCCCTGCGCCACAGCGCCTCGAAGCGCGCCAAGGGGAAGATCGTCATCCGCGTCTCCTGACCGGCCCACGACTCCCCTGCACCGACCGCCCGGCACCACGCCGGGCGGTCGTCCGCGTTCGCCCACTGCCGCTCGGCCCGTGCCCGGGCGGAACGCCCGTCGGTTCTCGGGGAGAACCGACGGGCTTCGGTGCGCTCACGGCGGAGATCGGACCTCGCCGACCTTCTGCCTGCCGGGATCAGTACCGCCCGGCGATCGGTCCCCGGAAAGCCGAGCGGGACCCCGGCCGGGCCACAAGGCCCGTTGCCGGAGTCCCGCTCGATCGGCCCGCCGGGGCCCCGGTGCTCGGGACCGCTCAGTCCCCGAAGCGGATGGAGGCGATCTTCATGTCGAAGCCGATCACACTGAGATCCGGGATGCTGGCGGTCACCACCGCCGAGGTGCCGGTGCAGTCGGGGCCCGTCCAGATCTTGACCGGCCCGCCGCTGAGATCCAGCGAGGCGGCCTGGCTCCCCTTCTGGACGTTCTTGCAGCCGGGACCGCTGACGGCCTCCGAACCGTTCGGCTCGCTGAACTTGACGCCGGTGTCGATCGTGGCCACCCCGCTGCCGAGGGCCACCGGGGTCCCGGTTGTGCCCGGCGCGGCGACGGACGCGCTCGGCGAAGCGGGTGCGCTCGGCGCGGTGGCGGTGGCCGTCGGCGCGGCGGACGCGGTGGGTGCACCACTCCCGGCGGCCGGGCGCAGCACCTTCCCGCCGTGCGGCGACACCGCGAACCAGGTGCCGCCGACCCCCTCCCCGTTCGTCTGCCCCGGGGCGGTGTCCTTGCTGAAGCGGTACACCGGCCAGCCACCGATGGTCACCTGACGCGTGCCGTCTGCCCGGGTCACGATGCCGATCTCCGAGGTCGGCACGCCGGCGACGAAGATCCGCGAGCCGGGCTGGACCAGGACCGGCGGCCACGTCGTGGCACAGGCGTCATTGCAGGTGGACTTCGACGGCTTCGCCGTGTCCTTGTCGAACCGGTACAGCGTGAACCCAGCGCCGTCGTGCACGATCGGGGTCAGGCCGCCGGCCGAACCCGCCGTCAGTTGCACCCACCTCATCGCCTCCGGGCTGTTGCGCGGCCCCGAGTACTGGTCGCCGGTGTTCGGCGGCGCGTTGTTCTCCTTCGCGGTGCCGTTCTTGTAGTCCAGGCCGGTACCGGCGTCCGTACCCTGCTGGGACTGGCCGGCCTTGCCGCCCTCCGGTGTCACGGCGAACCAAGTGCCGCCCACGCCTTGGCCGTTGTCCTGACCCGGGGCGGTGTCCTTGCTGAACCGGTAGACCGGCCAGCCGCCGATGGTCGCCTGGAGCGTTCCGTCGTCGCGCTTGACGACACCCACGTCGGCCTGCGCCACGCCGTCCAGGAAGATCCGCGAGCCGGGCTGGACCAGGACCGGCGGCCACGTCGTGGCACAGGCGTCATTGCAGGTGGACTTCGACGGCTTCGCCGTGTCCTTGTCGAACCGGTACAGCGTGAACCCGGCGGCGTTGCGGACGACCGGATTGAGCGGACCAGCCGCGCCCACGCTGAGCTGCACCCACTTCATCGCGGCCTGCGTGTTCGTCCCACCGGCGGCGAAGTCCCCGGTGTCGGCAGGCGCGTTGTTCTCCTGTGCCGTGCCGGGCACATAACTGACGGGCGAAGACGCCGTCGTGCTCTCGGAGGGCTTGGGCTCCGCCTCCGTGCCGCTCGGAGAGCAACCCGTCAATGCCGCCAGCCCCGTGGCCAGGGCGGCCGAGAGTATCGCGGTGCGTGCTCGGATCATGTCGATTCCCCAGATGGTTCCACCGGCTGCCCGTTTCTCCGTCAGCCGTCCGACCCCCTTGACGGACCGCGCCGGTGAACTCCTCAACCCCGCCCCGATCAACGCACGTGACCCGCCTCACACCCCGCTCACGGAAGCCACCCGCCCTCGACCTCCTCTCCAGGGCTGCTCGGGGCGGTGCTTCCCTCGACAGCGGCGAAACCCGGTCCGAACGCGACTGAACCGGGCACCGCGATCACCCGTGAAGCGGGCCGACGGCTTCCCTGCCCGCACTCTCCTTCCCCGCCGCGAAAGGCAGTCTCATGAGCACCTCGGAAACCTACTCCCGCGTCGCCGTCGTCGGCGCCGGCACCATCGGCACCTCCTGGGCCGCCCTCTTCCTCGCCCACGGCCTGCACGTCACGGTCAGCGACCCGCGCCCGGACCTGGCGGAGTACGTCACCGCCCAACTCGCCGCATTCACCCCGACGCTGGCCGCGCTCGGCCTGCCGACCGAGGACCTCACCGCGCGACTCGTCGTCGAGCCGGAGTTGGAGAAGGCCGTCGCCGACGCCGACGTGGTCCAGGAGAGCGGCCCGGACGACCTGAACCTCAAGCAGGAGCTGTTCGCCCGGCTGGGGACGGCCACCCGCCCCGGCACCCTCCTGCTCTCCTCCACCTCCGGCATCCGCGCCACCGACTTCACCGCGCGGATGGCCGACCCCGGCCGAGTCGCGGTCGGCCACCCGTTCAACCCGCCGCACCTGATCCCGCTGGTCGAGATCGTGCCCGGCGAGCGGACCGAGGCCGGCACCCTGGAGGACGCCGCGGCGTTCTACCGCCAGGTCGGCAAGCAGCCGCTGATCCTGCGCCGGGAGATTCCAGGCTTCGTCGCCAACCGCCTGCAGTCCGCGCTGTTCCGCGAGGCCGTCCACCTGGTCACCACCGGGGTCGTCAGCCTCAAGGACCTGGACACCATCGTCACCAGCTCGATCGGCCCGCGCTGGGCGGCCGGTGGCCCGTTCCTCACCTTCAACCTCGGCGGCGGCCCCGGCGGCCTGGGGCACTTCCTGAAGCACCTCGGCCCGGGCATGGAGATGCTGTGGCAGCTGCTCGGCAGGCCGTCCTTCGACGAGACCACCATCGCCACCCTGAACGCCCAGGTGCGCGAGGCCTACGGCGACCGGACCCACGACCAGCTGAGCACGGTCCGAGACCGCGACCAGCTGGCCCTGATGGCCACCCTGCACAACGCCGGCTGAGCGACCCGAACTCGACCACGCGATGGTGCTCGGCACCGCCTCGCTGCGGATGGCCCGATGCTGCCGATCCGGTGAGAACGCGTTTTCAGTTCCCGACTGCCACCCCGACTCGCTGCTGTCGGTGTTCCGCTCTGACGGTGCGGCTGTTACGCCCCCGGGACAGAACGCGGTGAACAGGAGAGCGAGAACGGACGTCATCTGGGGTGATCGGACGCACGACCTGGTGTCGTCCGCAACACCGGAGGGGTGGAACATGCGGGTTGGCAGGGAAGTGGCAGCGGTCGCGACGGTGGTGGCGCTGGGGCTGGGGGCGGCGGCGTGCAGCGACGACGTGCCGTCGACGCCCGCGTCCGCGTCCTCGCCGGCAACCCCAGGGGGTGTCGGGGCCGCGGCGTCCGGCACTTCCGCCTCCGGCGGCACGGTCTCCACCCGCTGTCACACCGCCGATCTCAAGGCCGACGTCCAACTGCAGCCGGATCACCCCGGGTCCGCGATGGTGATGCTCACCAACAAGAGCTCGCGCACCTGCACAGTCCACGGCTACCTCGGCTACGGCGGACTGCTGGCCGACAACAGCCCAGTGGTGACCGGAAGTTCGCGGGTTCCACAACCCGGACACCCGATCGAGGTCAGCCTCAAACCGGGCGTCTCGGCGTTCTCCGGCCTCAAGTGGACGTCCTGCGACAAGGCCGACCCGACGTGCAAGGTGCTGGCCGGCATCACGATCACCCCGCCCGACGAGACCACCCAGCTCACCGCGAACCTCCTCGGTGTCGAGGCCGAGCCGGTACTGCAACTGACCGTCTCGCATGCCGGTTTCACGGTCGGCTCCCTCCAACCGGTCAGCCAGGGCGTGGTCTTCACCTCCTGAGGCCTCCCGGGATCGGAAGGCCCCGGGGTGAATTCCCCGGCGCAGGCCTGCTGGCGCACGTAGGCGGACGTGCGCCCCGGGTTTCGGCCACAGCGGCAGAAGACGCGAGGCGGCCTGGCTGGCGGGAGCGGCTGGACCGCACGGAAAAAGGCCCTGCGCGTGACCGGCGCCCTCTCCGTCCGCCGCCCACCCCGCAGCAGGGGGCGCGCTCCGCAGGTTCCACGGCGTGATGCGCATCACATTCGGGTGGGCGATTGAGACCCGCCGCATCCGCTCCCGTGATGAGTGTCAAATACCGGTGCCGCCGAAAAGCCCATGGCTTACGAATCCCTTCGCGCACACAAGCTCCCATCTCCGAAGGGGGATTCCAGAAATGTTCCACATCCAGCTCAGCCGATCCGACATCGAGGCGGTCGATGAACTCGTGTCGACCATCGCAGGGCGGTACCCGTCAGCCGACGACACCGAATTCCTCAAGGATTCCACGGTCCTCGCACAGCGCCTTCCGGAAACGCCTCTGCGGCACCAACATGATGGCGATGCTGTGGAGCGTTGCCATGGGCCGACGCTCGGTGGGCGTCGAGATGCGCGGTGACCCGTTCCTCGGCGTGCACTGGAACATCCGCGAGGACCTCTACCACCAGTTCGGCCTGATCGACCAGCTGATGCTGGAGCGCTACGGCGAGGACCGCGTGCCACGCCGCGCCAACGGCCGCCTCTTCCGCCTCGCCGAGTGCTTCCGCAGCGCGGACACCTGTGCCGGGGACATCGTCGCGGACGAGATCATCGACGGCTTCGACGAGGACCAGCACATCTCCGGCAGCATCCACCACGTCGAGTTCATCGACGACCGGTTCAAGGACGGCCGCCCGAACCGCGAGATCACGCTGCCCTGGGCGTGGTGGTGCGCCCGCTGCTGTGCCGGTGGATGGCGCGCGGCACCGCAGGGGGCCGACCGGCGCCCGCACTGCTGGCCGTCGGGCGGCCGTCCCGGCGAAGCCGACCGGCCTGGACTGGCGGGATGCGCGTCTGGTGGCAGTGCTGATGAACACCCGCGGGCTCACCGAACTCGTCATCCTCAAGGTCGGCGTGGAAGTCGGCGTACTGGACGGCCGGATGTTCACGGTCATGGTGGTGATGGCGCTGGCCACCACGATGATGGCCGGTCCGCTCCTGCCACGGCGGGCCGGCCGGTGAATGCGAGGAGGCGCCGAACATGACTGCGTGTGACCACAGTCACGCTGAACCTTCGGACGGAACTCGTCGTAAGGCAGTCCGTGGAAGAAAGCACTGTCATCACGCCCCTCAGGAAACCGTTCGGACTGGTCCGTCTGCCTTGCCGGAACACACGGACCACCGGTCCGGACGCCGCGGGCGGGAAGCGAGCGACAGGGCGTACGGCTGCCGACCGGTCGGATGCACAGGCGCTGTCGGACGCTGCCACGGCACTTCTGGCCCGGATCCGAGGCGGCCTCGTCGGTGACGGCGATGTGCTGCAGGGCCCTTACGTGCCCCGGCGGATCACGGAGTCTCTGGCGGGCCACCCCGCCCACGCAGGTGGCCTCGTCGCCGAACGTCCCGGACGTACGGTCGAAGGCCACATCGACTTGCCCGAGAATTTCGAGGCGCTGCGTCACTTCCCCATTGCCGAGGTCTGCTTGCGGACACACCCCGACAGCAGGGGAGCGGACGAGCCGTCCCAGGGTCCTCACGTCGGCCGCGATCACCACCTCCGGCGGCTGCCCGGCGAGAGTGCGGCCCGATGACCACCGCACAACAGCCAGTGGCCGTCCGACAGTTCGCCCGCCTCACTCCCCCTGCGCACGAGTACGCCGGTGAGCTCCTGCTGCTCGCCCTGCGCACCGGTGTACTACTGCTGGCCAATGGCGCGCCGGCCGCCGACGTCGTGGCGACGACGACCGCGATGGCGGCGGGCCTGGGACTCCACGGCTGCACCGCGGACGTCACCGCCAGCGCCCTCTCACTGTCCTACCGCAGCGGGCCGCAAGCGGTACCCATGACCGAGATCCGGGTCGTGCGCACCGCCACCCTGGACTACTCACGCATCGACGCCGTCCACCGTCTCGTCGAGCAGGTCGGGCGGCGTCGCCTGGACGTCCGCACGGCACGGTCCCGCCTGGCGCAGATCGAGGCCGCCCGACCGGCCCACCCCGCCTGGCAGGTCACCCTGTCCTGGGCGGGCCTGGGCGGTTTCTTCACCGTGATGCTGGGCGGCGGGCCGACGGTGTTCGCCGCCGCCGCCGCGGTGGCCGCCTTCATCGACCGCGCCAACCACCACCTGTCGCAGCGCGGCGTGCCCGGCTTCCACCAGGTGGTCCTGGGGGGAGTGGTCGCCACCGCCACCGCGACGGGGCTTTTCCTCACCGGCACGACCACCCAGGCACCGCTCGTCGTCGCGGGCGGAATCGCGATGCTGCTGCCGGGCCTGGCCTTCGTCAGCGGAGTACAGGACGCCATAGCGGGGTACCTGGTCACCGCCGCGGCGCGCGCCCTGGAAGTGGCGATGACCGTCGCCGCGATCGTCGCCGGAGTGGGAGTGGCCCTCTATGCTGCGGCGCACTCCGGGCTACGGGCCCCGCAGGTCCAACCGGAGGGCTTCGCCCTGCACGGCTGGGCCGCACTCCCCCTGGAGATCCTGGCCGCGACGATGGTCTGCGCCTGCCTGGCCTTCTGCCTCCAGGGGACTCGGTGGAACCTGCTCACGGCCGGCCTGGCCGGCGCGATGGCCTGGACCGTCCACCTCGTGCTCTGGCAGGAATTCCGCCTCCCGCCGCCACTGGCCGCAGCGGTCGCGGCCACTCTCGTCGGCCTCGCCACCCAGACCCTCGCGCGCCGCACCAACAGCACTGCACTACTGCTCACGATCGCTGGCATCGCACCGCTCGCTCCCGGCTACACCATCTACCAAGGCATGCTCCACCTCAGCCACGGCCAGCTCGCCCCTGGGCTCCTGACCATCGGCCAAGCCGCGGCCATCGGCCTGGCCACCGCAGGCGGCCTCACACTCGGACACACCGCCGCCGACCAAGTCGCCCCCGGAACGGCCCACCGGAGGGCAGTCCGGCGGCTCCCGAAACCGGCCTCCATTTCAGTCACCCACAGTGACGACAACCGGAACCCGTAGACGGCTCCTGCCCCGCACCCCAGAGGCGAAGTTCCGTAACCTACCCCAAAGGACCGCCTGGTCGAGTACATCGAGCGCTTCATCGCCGATCTGGCGAACCGCGGCGCGCAGATCGCGAACCTGCTCGACCGGCTGAACGTCGCCGATGTGGGGCGGCTGCTACCGGCCGCCGCGCAGCGTGAAGCCGGTGACGCCCTACCGGATGACGCACCGGGGGCGGACCCGGACGGTCAGCAGGCGCAGCAGGCCCGCGCAGCAGCGACGAGCGCCGCGCTGACCGCCTGGGAGAACCGCTGGCGGGGCCTCACCGACTGGTTCCTCAGCGATATCGCCTCTCTGTTCGCTATTGGTTGGTGACCAGGGCGAGTCCGACGTCATAGATGGGGGCTCGGTGGCGGTGGGCGGCCGGGTGGGCGCCCGGCGCCGGGGCGGGAGGGTCTCGCAACACGAGCTGGGCAGAGCAGGCGCGTGCGGATGTTGCGGACCCGCGTCTGACTCGGGCGGGGCTGAGGCGTTCCGCGGCGGCCTGAGTCACCGCCGCACCCGGACCGCGATGCTCGGCGCTCACCGCGTACGTCGGCCTGCGGTGCGCTGCGGGCACGCGCGAACCGCCTACCGGGACGTCAACTGACGCTGCTCGAACATCAGCTGCTCACCAGCCTCGGCCGGGACGGCCGCCAGTCCAGGCAGCGTCTCGCCGAGCAGACCGGCACCAGCGCGGCCACTGCCCGCCGCCGCACCGAACACCTCCTCGCCAGCGGCGAGGTTGCGCTGCGCTGCGACGTCGCAGCCCCGCTCTTCGAACGACCGGTCACCGTCTCACTCTGGGCCCAGGTCCCCGCACCGGAGCTGGGCGCGGTCGCCCGCTTCCTGGCCACCGCCCCCAGCGTCCGCTTCGTGGCCACCACGGTCGGCAAGCAGAACCTCCTGGCCACTCTCTGGCTCCGGACCGCCGAAGACCGGCACCGCCTGGAGGGCGGACTCGGAACCAGATGCTGTGCGGCGACTTCCGGCCAGAGCAACTTGCGGCACTCCTGCTGCGGGTCAAGGCCTGTCGGCGGCGGCTGAATTCGGGTCCTGGATCACTTTCCGTGCCAGAGTGAAAATTCAGCCGCTGCCAAAATCCTCAACTCGCTACGCGAGTTCGAGAACCACTACAACCCACCACCCACACCGCGGCGCTGCTGGGAGAAAGACCCACGCCGATCGACGCCCCAGGCCGAATCGTACGAGTAAGCATGCCGACACGACCGGCTCGGCGGAAATCATCCACGAGAACAGACATGCAGCTTGAACCGCATGGATGGATACACCTTTCGGCACCCACAACGCCCAGTCTTCGGCTTCGGAAATCAATTCAGAACCTGGGTGGCCCACCCCTGAATTGCCGCTGGGCTTCCTCCCACCCGCCCCAACCGAAGCCGAGAATGACAGAACCACAATGGCCTGCACTTGACAAGATCAAGTGCAGGCCATTGTGAGAAGTTGTGAGAGGTTATCATCGACGCTGACGCACTGTCAGAGAAAAACATCCTCTGACCTGCGACTTTACGTCGGGACGACAGGATTTGAACCTGCGACCCCTTGACCCCCAGTCAGGAAGGGTTTCCCTTTTCCTGCCTGGAATGCGCTCGCAAACACGTCGTGCGTGTGCAGATGAGCACGTTTCGCGCACCTCGTGCGACAGCGCGCAGGACGTGTGGTCCCCAGCTGGTCCCCAGGCCGGGGGCCTGACGGAGGGTCCGAGTGGCGTTCATGCCTCCAGAGTAGCGCCACCGCGACCGCGGATCCAGCGATTCCCTCGGATCGCCCAGAAAGTCACTAGGGGAGAGTCTGTGATCGCCGAGCAATATCAATCCGACCCGGCCGAAGGCCAACCATTAGATGGCCGCCACAAATCCCGTCCTCACTCATTCCCTGGCGGCTCGACGAAATGCTCGGAGCTCGCCTTGACGCATTCCGAGGGCCGATCCGAGGCCAGACGCTACTGCACCGCGTGCGCTCCGGGTTGTACGAGCCCAACAACCCGCGGCGCAGGCAGACCGCCTACTCCCAGTCCGCTGCCGCCCCTACGTCCGGCAAACTCGCGAAGGCCGATGCCACACCATCAAGCTGGCCTACCCACCGACGGCCCGCCGAGATCACTCGCCTGCGCGTCTCCCCGACCAGTCGATCTCGCCGTGCGCACGCCCCACCCCACACGCTCTGCCGCCACACCCACCACCCCGGCACCCCTGGGGTTAGGCCGTCGCCGCCCTTGACCCCGCCAGGCGTCGGGCGGGGTCTCGGAGCAGATGCGTTCTCAGAGGGCGGCGGCGAGGCGGGTGCCCTGATCGATGGCGCGCTTGGCGTCGAGTTCGGCTGCCTCGTCGGCGCCACCGATCAGATGTGGGGTGGTTCCGCGTGCGATCAGGTCGTCGTGGAGGCGGCGGTCGGGTTCCTGGCCGGTGCAGAGGATGACGTTGTCGACGGCGAGCAGGTGCTCGGCGCCGTCGACCTGGTAGTGCAGGCCGTGGTCGTCGATGCGGTTGTAGCTCGCGCCGGCGACCATCGCGACGCCGCGGTGGCGGAGTTCGAGGCGGTGGATCCAGCCCGTGGTCTTGCCGAGGCCCGCGCCGACCTTGGTGGTCTTGCGCTGGAGGAGTGTCACCGTGCGGGGAGAGTGCGGGCGGTGTGGGGTGGTGAGTCCGCCGGGTCCGTTGTGGTGGGGGTCGATTCCCCAGCCGGCGAGGAAGGCGTCGGTGTTGTGACCGGTGTCGTCGCCGGGGTCGGTGAGGTAGGCGGCGACGTCGAAGCCGATGCCGCCGGCGCCGAGGATGGCGACGCGCGGGCCGACGGGCGCCTTGTCGCGGAGGACATCGAGGTAGCCGAGGACTTTAGGGTGGTCACTGCCGGGCAGGTCGATGGTGCGGGGGCGCACGCCGGTGGCGATGACGACCTCGTCGTAGCCGGCCGTGGCGAGGTGGTCGGCTGTGGCGGGCGAGCCGAGTCGGACGTCCACGCCGCTCGCTTCGAGTTCGTGGCGGAAGTAGCGCAGGGTCTCGTCGAACTCCTGCTTGCCCGGGACCTGGCGGGCGATATTGAGCTGGCCGCCGATCCGGTCGGATGCCTCGAAGAGGGTGACGGTGTGGCCGCGCTGGGCCGCGGTGACGGCGGCGGCGAGACCGGCGGGCCCGGCCCCGGCGACGGCGACGGTCTTCCTGCGCCGGGTGGGGGCGAGGACGAGTTCGGTCTCGTGGCAGGCACGGGGGTTGACCAGGCAGGAGGTGATCTTGAGGGAGAACGTGTGGTCGAGGCATGCCTGGTTGCAGCCGATGCACGTGTTGATCGCCTGCGGCCGGCCAGCGGCGGCCTTGGCGACGAAGGCGGGGTCGGCGAGGAACGGGCGGGCCAGGGAGACCATGTCGGCGTAGCCGTCGGCGAGGAGCTCCTCGGCCTTGTCGGGGGTGTTGATGCGGTTGCTGGTCACCAGTGGGACGGAGACGCTGCCCATCAGCTTCTTGGTCACCCAGGCGAAGGCGCCGCGGGGTACCGAGGTGGCGATGGTGGGGATGCGGGCCTCGTGCCAGCCGATCCCGGTGTTGATGATCGTCGCGCCGGCCGTCTCGACCGCCTTGGCGAGGGCGACGACCTCCTCGAAGGTCGAGCCGTCGGGGACGAGGTCGAGCATCGAGAGGCGGTAGATGATGATGAAGTCCTCGCCGACGGCCTCGCGGACCCGGGTGACGATCTCGACGGGCAGGCGCATCCGGTTCTCGTACGTGCCGCCCCAGCGGTCGGTGCGCCGGTTGGTGTGGCGGGCGATGAACTCGTTGATCAGGTAGCCCTCGGAGCCCATGATCTCGACGCCGTCGTAGCCGGCTTCCTTGGCCAGGGCCGCGCAGCGGGCGTAGTCCGCGATGGTGTCTTCGATCTCGTCGTCGGTGAGTTCGCGGGGTACGTGGGGGCTGATGGGGGCCTGCAAGGGGCTGGGGGCGACGAGGTCGGGGTGGTAGGCGTAGCGGCCGAAGTGCAGGATCTGCATGGCGATCTTGCCGCCTTCGGCGTGGACGGCGTCGGTGACGACGCGGTGGGGCGCGGCCTCTTGCTCGGTGGTGAGCATGGCGCCGCCGGGGTAGGGCCGGCCGGCCTCGTTGGGGGCGATGCCGCCGGTGACGATCAGGCCGACGCCGCCGCGGGCTCGTTCGGCGTAGAACGCGGCCATCCGTTCGAAGCCGTTGGGTGCTTCCTCCAGGCCGACGTGCATCGATCCCATGAGGACGCGGTTGCGCAGCGTGGTGAAGCCGAGGTCGAGCGGCTGGAGGAGGTGCGGGTAGGCGGGGTTCATCGTGGGTTCCTGTAGTCGGCGGGGCTGGGATGTGCCGGGGTCGTATGGGTGCGGGTGACGGGTACTCAGGGCGCCGTGACCGGGACCAGGTTCGGGCGTTTGGCGGTGCGGCCGTCGCCGGAGGAGCGGCCGGTGAGGCGGCGCGCCGCCCAGGGGCCGAGGAAGCGGCCGGCCCAGGCGAGTTCCCCGGCGGCCCGCCGCCAGGGGGCGACGGGTGGTGGCGGGGGCAGCGGCTCGTGCCAGGCGGGGCCGGTGCCCGGCAGTCCGAGCGCCTCGGCGGCGGCCTGTGCGATCCGGGCGTGCCCGGCCGGGGCGAGGTGGAGGCGGTCGGGGCTCCACAGCCGAAGGTCGGTGCAGACCTCGTGCGCGAAGGTGTCGACGACGAGCACGCCGTGCCGTCCGGCGGCGGCGCGGATGCGGCGGTTGAGCTCGAGCAGCCGGGGCCGCAGGGGGCGGGCGAGCGGCACGGACCGGGTGAGGTCGGGGAAGGTGAACGTCAGCACCTGCGCGCCGGTCTCGGTCAGGGCGGCGAACATCGCCTCCAGGTCGCCCGCCACGGCGGCGGGGTCGCACCCGGGCCGCAGCAGGTCGTTCATCCCGGCCATGACGGTGGCGAGGTCGGGGCGGAGCGCGACGGCCGCCGCGAGCTGCCCGGCGCGGATCTCGCCGGCGCGCTTTCCTCGGACCGCGAGGTTGGCGTACGCGAGGCCGGGGCCGGCGGCCGCGAGGGTCTCGGCGAGCCGGTCGGCCCAGCCGCGCAGCCCGGTCGAGTCGTCGCCGTCGCCCAGTCCCTCGCTCTGGGAGTCTCCGACGGCGACGTAGCGCAGGTAGGTCACCTGACGGGCAGTCCGGTGAGGGCGCGGCCGATGACCAGGCGCTGGATCTCGCTGGTTCCCTCGAAGATGGTGAAGATCTTGCTGTCGCGGTGCATGCGCTCGACCGGGTAGTCGCGGGTGTAGCCGTTGCCGCCGAGGATCTGGATGGCCTCCTCGGTGACCTTGACGGCGGTCTCGGAGGCGAAGAGCTTGGCCATCGAGCCTTCGGCGCTGTCGAACGGCAGTCCTTGGCGGGCCATCCAGGCGGCCCGCCACACCAGCAGCCGGCTGGCGTCGATGCGGGTCTTCATGTCGGCGAGCTTGAACGCGATGGCCTGGAAGTCGCCGATCTTGCGGCCGAACTGCTCGCGCTCGCGGGCGTAGTCCAGGGCGTACTCGTAGGCGGCGCGGGCGACGCCGAGCGCTTGGGCGCCGACCAGCGGGCGGGTCGCTTCGAAGGTGCGCATCGCTGCCTGCCCGGCGGCCCGGCGGCCCTCGCGGACCCGGGCGATCCGCTCGTCGAAGCGTTCCTTTCCGCCGACCAGCAGCCGGCCGGGCACGCGGACGTCGTCGAGGACGACCTCGGCGGTGTGGGAGGCGCGGATGCCGTGCTTGCGGAACTTCTGGCCTTGGGAGAAGCCGGGGGCGCCGGGCGGGATGATGAACGACGCCTGGCCGCGAGAGCCGAGTTCGGGGTGGACGCTGGCCACCACGATGTGGACGTTGGCGATGCCGCCGTTGGTGATCCAGGTCTTGGTGCCGTTGAGCACCCACTCGTCGGCCCCCTCGTCGTAGCGTGCCCGGCACTGGATCGATCCGACGTCGGAGCCGGCGCCCGGCTCGGAGGCGCAGAACGCCCCGAGCTTGACGTCGTCGGGGGTGCCGAACATCTGCGGCACCCACTCCAGGATCTGCTCCTGGGTGCCGGTGGCGGACAGCGAGGCGACCGCGAGCCCGGTGCCGAGCACGGCCAGGCCGATCCCGGCGTCGCCCCAGAAGATCTCCTCGAACGCCACCGCCATGCCCAGGCCGGTCGCCTCCAGGGACTGGGCGAGGAAGAAGTCCGGTGAGTAGAGGCCGATCTTCGCGGCTTCCTGGATCACCGGCCAGGGGGTCTCCTCGCGCTCGTCCCACTCCTCGGCCGCCGGCCTGACGATGTCGCGGGCGAAGCCCCGGCACCAGTCACGCACGTCGCGAACCTCGTCGCTCGGCTCCATCGAGAAGCCCTCCACGCGCTCCGCCATGCCATCCTCCTCGCATCAGTGACTAGCAAACTTGTTGAGTATTGTTGGCTCGCCATCGGCTACTAGTCAACAAGTTGATTAGTATGTTTCACGAGCGAAGGCGCATGCCACTCTCGTCCCCTCGTCGTCTTGGAGTCCCCCGTGTCCCCAGCCCATCCGCTCTCGGTGCTACGCAGCCGGCCCCTGTGGGTCGGCACCGGCGTCATCCTCGGTGCCGTTGCGGTGCTGTTCTCGCTCTTCTATCTGGGGGCGAACATCAACCCGTCCGGGTCGCTGCGCGGCCTGCCGGTCGGCCTGGTCAACGCCGACCGCGGTGCCACCACCGACGGCCGGCAGGTCAACCTCGGCGAGCAGGCCGTCTCGGCGATCACCACGCAGGCGGCGGGCCACAAGGAGGTGTCCTGGCAAGTGCTGGACCTCCAGGAGGCCCAGAAGCGGCTCGCGTCCGGTCGGCTCTACGGGGCGCTGGTGGTCCCCGACGGTTTCACCGCATCCGTCGGAGCACTCGGCGCACCCTCGGCGGCGCCGAGCGCCGGGCGGCCGACGCTGACGGTCCTGACGAACGCGTCAGCGGGCAGCATGGGCTCCAGCATGGCGAGCCGCATCACTCAGCAGGCCGCGCACACCGTCTCGGTGACGGTCGGCTCGCAGCTGGCGCAGCGCGCGCAGGCAGCGGGCGCGCAGCCGGGCACGGCCGAGCGGCTGTTGTGGGCGGACCCGGTGGCGGTGCAGGTGCAGGACGGCCACGCGTTGAAGTCGCACAGCGGGATGGGGCTGAGCGCTTTCTACTTCGCGCTGGTGCTGGTGGTGTGCGGGATGCTGGGCGCGAACGTGGTCAACAGCCAGGTCGACGTCGCGCTCGGCTACGCGCACAGCGACGTCGGCCCGTGGCGGCGGCGCCTTCCGCTGCTGCGCTCGTCCCGGGTGCAGACGCTGGCGGTCGGCAGTGTGCTGATCGTCGGGCTGTCGGTGGTGATGGCCACGCTGGTGCTGGCCACCGCGGTCGGCGTGCTCGGGATGGACGCCTCGCACCTGTCGCTGCTGTGGCTGTACTCGGTGGGCACCGTGGCAACCATGGGACTGGGCGCGCTCGCGCTGCTCGCCGTGTTCGGCACGCCCGGGATGCTGCTGGTGACGATGGTGTTCATCGCGATGGCCGTGCCGACCGCCGGCGGGTCGACTCCGCTCGAAGCGCTGCCCGGTTTCTACCGGTTCCTGGCCGGGTTCGAGCCGCTGCGGCAGATCACCGGCGGCATGCGCGCGATCCTCTACTACGACGCGCAGGCGGGCGCCGGATTGGCCCGCGGCTGGGCGATGATGGGGCTCGGCCTGGTCGGGGCGCTGGCCTTCGGGTTCGGCGCGACCCGTTTCTACGACCGGCGGGGCCTGCACCGCGAGCAGCAGTCGGCCGTCCCGGCTGTGTGAGGCGTGCGGGCCCGCCCGGCGTGTTCGGGCGGGCCCGCGTCGTTCACCGGTAGAGGGCGTCGATGGTGTCGGCGTAGCGGGCTTCCACGACGTTGCGCTTGATCTTGAGCGTGGGGGTGAGGGTGCCGTCCTCGACGGTGAACTCGTGGTCGAGGACGGCGAGCGCGCGGGCCTGGGTCGGCGGGGCGAAGCGCGCATTGACACTGTCGAGTTCGGCCTGGACGAGGGCGCGGAGCTCCGGGTGGCGGGCGAGCTCGGCCGGGGTGCCGGGGACGCCGTGGGCGGTGGCCCAGGCGGTGACGGCGTCCGGGTCGAGGGTGACCAGGACGGCGGCGTGCGGGCGGCGGTCGCCGATCAGGACGGCCTGGGAGACGTACGGGCTCTGGCGCAGGAGGTTCTCCAGTGCGGCCGGGGCGATGTTCTTGCCGGTTGCGGTGATGATGAGGTCCTTCTTGCGGCCGGAGATGGTCAGGTAGCCGTCGGCGTCGATCTCGCCGAGGTCGCCGGTGTGCAGCCAGCCGTCGACGACCGTGTCGGCGGTGGCGCCGGGGTCGTGGAGGTAGCCGGCGAAGACGCCGGCGCCGCGGGTGAGGATCTCGCCGTCCTCGGCGATCTTGATCTCGACTCCGGGCAGCGGGCGCCCGACGGTGCCGGCGCGGCGGTCGTGGGAGCGGTTGGCCGTCATCAGTGCGCTGGTCTCGGTCATCCCGTACGTGTCCAGTACGGGGATGCCGCAGGCGTCGAAGAAGTCGACGATCTCCCGGGCGATGGGCGCGGCGCCGGTGGCCGCGAGCCGCACCCGGCCGCCGACGGCCTGGGCGACGATCTCGGGCGGCAGGTCCCTGGCCACGGCGTACGCCTTCTCGAACAGCCGCGGCACCGAGGGCAGCACCGTCGGGCGGGCCTCGGCGAGTTCGCCGATCACGCCGCGGATGTCGCCGCTGGAGTAGACCAGCGCGGCGCCGTGGGCGATGGCGACGTACTGGACGACGCGGGACATGATGTGGGCCAGCGGCAGGTACAGGAACACCTCCTCGCCTTCGCCCAGCCCGTCGAGGACGGCGGCCGTGGCTGTGCAGGCCGCCCGCCAGTTGGCGTGGGTGAGCATGCAGCCCTTGGGGCGGCCGGTGGTGCCGGAGGTGTAGATGACGGTGGACGTCGACTCCGGGCGCAGTTGTTCGGCGAGCCCGTCGAGTACTGCCCGCTCGTGGTCGGTGACCGGCACGCGCAGTGAGGACAGCGGCAGCCGGTTCGGGGCCGGATCGCTCTCGAAGACGACGAGCGTGTCGAGGGCGGTCGCGTGCGCGGCGACCTCGGCCCGGGCCGGGGTGTCGCACAGGACGACGCGCGCCTGGGCGTGGTCGAGGACGTAGGCGCATTCCTCGGGCGATCCGGTCGGGTACACGGGGATGCTGACGGCTCCGACGCGGGCGATGGCCAGATCGCACAGCGTCCACTCCGGGCGGGTCTCGGACAACAGGCCGACGTGGTCGCCGGGACGGACCCCGAGCCGGATCAGTCCGAGCGCCAACTCATCGACAACCTTGGAGAGTTCGGCGTAGATAAGGGTCCGCCAGGCATTGTCGCGCTTGAAGCGCAGGGCGGTGCGGTCGCCGAAGCCCCGAGCGGCGAGTTCGGGCAGACGAGCGAGCGTGGGCATGTCGATCACGAACACGGTGGTGCGTCTCCTTGGGGTGGACCGGAGAGCCGGCCGCCGAGCCGCGGGGCCCGGTGGCCGGCCGTGGACGACGCGGCGACCCGGACGCCACCGGGCCGGGTCGCCGGACTTCGATCACCGGGTTCGGACGTCGATCCCGGCATCGGGGCCGTTCACTGCCCGGCCGCCGCCTCGGCCGCGATCCGCTCGAACTGGGCGCCCATCGCCGCGGCCAGCGCCTGCGCGGCGGACAGCGGGCGCACCATCACCGTGAAGTCTTCGATCAGTCCGTCCTCGTCGAAGTGCAGGAAGTCGCAGCCCTGGATCTGCTTCCCGTCGACGGTCGCGGTGAACACGAGCGCGTGGTCGCGCCCGCCCGGGTCGGCGATCTCGCGGACGTAGGTGAAGTCCTCGAAGACGCGCATCACGCCGCGCAGGATCGCCGCGGTGATCGCCTTGCCCGGGTACGGCTTGAAGGCGACCGGGCTGGTGAAGACCACGCCCTCGGCCAGCAGGGCGGCAATGGCCTCGTGGTCGCGGTCCTCGACGGCCTTGCGGAAGGGGTGCATGGGACGCTCCAACTAGCTATTAACGAAGTTGACTAGGTGCGTCGGCGAGTATGCGCCGGACATGGCGGGATGTCCAGAGCTCGCACACGACTGCCCGGATCAGGCCCGACCCGACTGCGACTAATCACTTTGTTGACTAGACAATCGGCTGCTACGTTGGCCGCATGGCTCTGCGGAACGCACTGATGGCCGCCCTCCTGGAGGGCGAATCCTCCGGATACGACCTGGCGAAGAGCTTCGACGCCTCGGTCGCCAACTTCTGGATGGCCACCCCCCAGCAGCTCTACCGCGAACTGGAGCGCATGGAGGCCGACGGGCTGATCGCCGCCCGCGTCGTCCAGCAGGAGAAGCGCCCCAACAAGCGCCTGTTCTCCCTCACCGACGCCGGCCTCACCGCCGTCCACGCCTACACCACCGAACTCCCCGGCAAGCCCAGCACCATCCGCGACGAACTCCTCGTCAAGGTCCAGAGCGTCGACGCCGGCGACGCCGCTACCGTCCGCGCCGCCATCGCCGAACGGATGGAGTGGGCCCGCGCCAAACTCGCCCGCTACGAACGCCTCCAGGCCAAACTGCTCGACGGCCGCACCGAGGAGCAGCATCTCGCCGAGGCCGAGCACATCGGCCCCTACCTCACCCTCCTGCGCGGCATGGCCTTCGAACAGGAGAACCTCAACTGGGGCGAGATCGCCCTGCGCGCCCTCGACCTGCGAGCGGCCATCAAGGGCTGAACCGTCCGGGATACGCGGACGTCCACGGCACTTGACCCAGAAACGGCATGCCACCGGCGCCCTTCCGCGCATTCACCCCCAGCCGCAGACACGGTCCGGTCTCAGACCGGGGGCAGAGGACGGAACCCACGCTTGCCGGAAGCCGAGGAATCACCGCTCCCAGGACCGTGGAGCAGCCTCGGTGGCCGCATCGACGACCGGCACGTTCAGCGGCGCACACGACGGCCGGCCGCTTCGGGATGGATGGCGCATCACGTCCAGGCCGATCCCGCTCGACATGGCGGCGCACCGTGGACAACCGACCCCGTCACCGAACCCGAGGAAACGGCTGATTCGCATCGGCGGCGGATTCGGCCGCGTACGGGTGTACGGGACAACCGGCATCGAAGGGGGCGAACCAGTCGTCGATACCCATGGGGGCGATGCCGAGGACGGCGGCTGCAGGGTCCTGATCGATGCCGTCCATCGTGCGACCGTAGAGCAGCTCGTGATCCAGGTCCTCGTACACGTTCTCGCGGAAGCACGCGAGCGCTTCCCGGACGCCGTCGTCGAGGAGGCCGTAGAGGTCGAGCGTCGCCTCGGTCTCCTCCAGGAGGAGCCGCAGCAGCAGCTCCTCGGCCACGCAACTGAGTTGCGCGAACCCGGGTCGGCACAGGCGGCCCGTCATGTCGACGGGGCGGTCACCAGCAGCTTACGAGCGAACAAGGGCGTGTACAGGTGCGCGAACTGCTCGGGAAGCCCTTCCAGTTGGAAGAACACACCGTCGCACTGCGCGACGCTGGGGCCGTCTCCGAGCGCGTCGACATCCTGGAAGAGCTCGTCCAGCAGGATGTCGACCGAGTAGAGGACCGCGCCGGCGGCAAGTTCGGCGCCCTCGCGTCCGACGGTGAACCCCTCGTCGAACTCCTCCTCGTCATCGACGTCCTGCGCGGTCAAGTGGCCGAAGGCGGCAAGACCCACACCGGCGAGCCGCGAAGCAAGCGCGCGCAGGGCAGCCCGCTTCTCCGCCGGGTCCGTACTGTCGGCTCCCCGCCCGGACTCCGCCGACGGGTGGAGCCTGCGGTGCGCAGCAGCTCGAGCCATCGGGTCGGCACCGGGCGCACCTGGGCCTTCGGCCGCCTCCAGGCTCTCCCTCGCCGAGTCGAGGTGCAGCTCGACCTTGCACTTGTCGACCGACCAGTCGGCGAGCGGCTCGCACCGCTCGAAGATCTCGCCGATCAGCGCTTCGACCGCGGCCTCGGCGTCCTCCAGGGAGGGCGCGTCGACGAAGACCTTCAGCAGCGCACCCTCGGGGTGGACGCCGAGGAAGGTGTCGGTGATCTCGACGACCTCGCCGTCTTCGCCCTCGATGGCATCGACCGCGTCGAACGCCTCACGCAGAAGATGAATGACGCCCGCGCGCTGCAGCTCGTCGAGTTCGGGAGTGCCCTCGGGCCGGCTCGTGTCCACGGTGACCGCGTAGTTCATGACACCAGCCTGCACCACACCACCGACACCACGGAGGCGAACTCCGCGACGCAGAGCGCACTTGGCGGGCAAGTAAAGGGATCCGCCAGGTCAGGAGCACCAAACGGGGCATGGTGGTCGGATTGTGGTCGTCGCGAACTCCCGACCATCTCCCCGCCGGATCACAATGGTGCTGCACGACTCATGCACCGCTAAAGGTGATCACCATGCGCGCCCACGCCAGCGTGGGACGCGTCTACCGCCGCTGCGGCTGCCGCGACGAACAGCGCCACCAGCTCGGTACCCACTGCCCCCGCCTCGCCACCGACCCCACCCACGGCACCTGGACCTTCGCCCTCGACCTGCCCTCCGCCGAACCCGGCCGCCACAACCACACCGTGCGCCGCGGCGGCTTCCCCACCCAGGACGAAGCCCGTACCGCCCTGCACGGCTACCTCACCGCTCGCGCCCTCGGTATCAGCGCCGACCCCAACCAGACCGTCGCCGACTACCTGCTCCAATGGCTCCAGGCGAAGAAGCTCCAGCTCAAGCCCACCACCTGGGTCCGCTACCGCGACTACGTCCACAACGACCTGATCCCCGCCCTCGGGACCATCCGGCTCGACGACCTCGCGTACGAGCACATCCGCCACTTCGCCCTCGCCCAGCTCGCCGCCGGCCGAGGCCGCCCCACCGTCTGGCACGTCCTCGCCACCCTGAGCAGCGCGCTCGGCGACGGTGTCACCACCCACCGCCTCACGGTCAACGTCGGCCGCCCCACGATCATCCCCCGGCCCACCGCCGATGAGCGCACCACCTGGACCCCCGCCGAAGCCATCCGCTTCCTGCGCCACTGCCGCACCGTCGACCCGGACTTCGCCGACCTCATCGAAGTCCTGATCGGCACTGGCCTACGCAAGGGCGAAGCCCTCGGCCTCCACTGGGACGACATCCACCTCGACACCCACACCCTCTACGTCCACTGGACCCTGTCCGCGATCGACAACAACAAGCTCGTCCTCACCACGCCCAAGACCCGCAAGAGCCGCGACTGGGTCGCCCTCTCACCCCGCGTCCACAAGGTCCTCGCCCGCCGCAAGGCCCAGCTCCGCTCAGTTGCGGGAGCCCGCCCGCCAGGCGGCGGCTTCGTCTTCCACCGTGACGACGGGCGCCCCCTCCACCCCGAGTACGTCCTCAACCACTTCCACTACCTCGCCCGCCAAGCCGGCGTCCCCCGCACCAATGTCCACGACCTGCGCCACCTCGCCGCCACCCTCGCCCTCACCAACGGCGTCGAGCTCACCATCGTGTCCAAGACCCTGCGCCACTCCACGATCTCCACCACGGCCAACATCTACGGGCACCTCACCAAGCCAGCCGCCCTCGAAGCCGTCAACGCCATCGCCGAACAACTCGACCACGCAGAAAAGCGCCACGACCACGGCACGACCACCGTCACACCTTCACGCCAACGCCCGCCCCACACCGGCCATTACGGCAAAGCAGCGTGAACGAACGTCAGAGGAAAGGTGTCGCCGATGCCCGCACCGACGACCACCCAACGACCACCAACGAAAAGAGCGTGTCAGATAGTTCGTGTAAGTCCGTGATCTGGGAGGCTGGCCGGGGCCCGGCTGAGGGCTCTGGCCGGCCGGAACGGACAGGACATGGGCGAGAAGGAAGGACCGGTC